>JALTGF010000033.1 GCA_027077325.1 archaeon | reverse complement strand
TTATAGGTAAACCATATCTTGGTGTAACAATATTCCTCTCAACACTTGCTAACATCCTTGCTTCTGCCATTGCTTCTTCAGTTTGTGGAGCATGTAAGTTCATTTCATCTCCATCGAAATCTGCATTGTAAGGAGTTACAGTCGCTGGATTTAATCTAAATGTTTTGTAAGGCAAAACCTTTACTTTGTGCCCCATTAAGGACATTCTATGAAGACTTGGCTGTCTATTGAATAATACTATATCACCATCTTGTAGATGTCTTTCAACTATATCTCCAACTTCTAATTCTTCTATTAAAGAATCCTTTGTTTCTTCTGTTATTTTTCTTCTTATTTCCTTGCTTATTACATAGTTTGCTCCTGGATATTTTTCTCCATTCTTTATCAAACTTTTCAAATAATTTAAATTCCAATCTGTAACTCTAACTGGAACTGTTAATTCTTTTACAACTTCGTACGGAATTCCAACTTCATCTAATTTTAATCTCGGGTCTGGGGAAATTACAGTTCTTGCAGAGAAGTTTACTCTTTTTCCGAGTAAGTTTCTCCTGAACCTCCCTTCTTTTGTTCCAATCCTATCTCCCAAAGTCTTTAATACTCTCCCACTTCTATGTCTTGCAGGAGGAATTTGAGGGATGTTATTTGTAATATAAGTTGCAACATGGAATTGTAAAAGGTCCCATAAGTCTTCTATTATTATTTCTGGGGCACCAGCATTTAAATTTTCATAAAGTCTTTGGTTAGTTCTTACTATATCACCTAACTTATGCGTTAAATCATCTTCGCTTCTTTCACCTGTTTCTAATGTTATAGATGGCCTAACGGTTGGTGGTGGAATTGGAAGTAATGTCAATACCATCCATTCAGGTCTTCCATTTTTTATTCCAAGAAATTCCAAATCTTTGTCTGGAATTTTTTCTAACATTGCTCTTACATCTACAGGAGTGAGTTTCTTTCCTTTTTTGACAAAAGTATAAGGTTTGTCTAACCTAACCTTTTCTTGTTTTACACCGCAATGCGGACAAACTTTTGCATTCTTTGCTTTATTTAGGACTTGTTTTATATATTTATTCACTGCAACTTCTCCTTTTTCTTTTCTTATCTTTTCTATTTTCTTTTTTATTTTTTCTAATTCTTCGTCAGATATCAATAACCTTCCGCATTCATTACAAGTTGCTCTTAAAATATCATATATATGGCTTACATATTTTATATGATAAACAGGTCTTGCAAGTTCAACATATCCAAAATGTCCAGGGCATTCATGTACTTTTCCTCCGCAAGTTCTGCATCTTAACCCTGGGTCTATAACTCCCATTTTCAAATCCATTAATCCTCCATCTACAGGATATCCATCAACATCGTATAAATCTGGTGTTACTATCTTTACAACTGCCATTTTTTTAATCATTTGAGGACTAAGCATCCGAAATTCAATTTTTCCAATTTTGTCTGTTGGTATCATTTTCTCACTCCAATTTACTCTTTAA
>JALTGF010000032.1 GCA_027077325.1 archaeon | reverse complement strand
CTTGCCAGCATATTACCACCAGAAGCAGTTGAAGTGTCAAAAATACCCGCTTCCTGAACAGTTTGCGTTCCTGTCGCCGTCCATGTGTGAACCAATTGAGCGGTGTCGTCGGTAACCGTTGTCGTTACCCTTGAACAGGTGGCAGATGACCTCCCCAATCCATTAGCAGAAATCTCTGCCGCCAAAGCAGTATCGGAGGCAGTAGCCGCTGTAGATGAACTTCCGACAGCCAACCACTTGAAGCTATCACTAACAACTGCATTTATCAGTCCAGCGACAATCGGCTTTCCAGTGTCGGTAATTGTATTATCAACCCATTCCTCGCTTAAAAGCTTTCCATTTCTGTAATGGCGAATACCGAACTGACCTTTTAATATAATTGCTCCTTTTAATCTCATATTTTATTTTTTGTTATTTTGTATTTCGTCCGACCTTTTAGCCTCACCTGAATAGATTTGCTTTAAATCCATTTCTGTCCAGTGAGATGAAGCAAAATCTGTATGCGTATAAACCTTAAATCCATTTTCTTTTGCTCTCCTGCAAAACGATAAATCAAGTCCCTCAATCCTTAGTCCATCATCGTCATAATAATCAACAAAAGCAGGTTTCATTTTGGGGTGTTCTAATACTCTTCTGGCAATTATAATTGCTCCTGTCCCAATAGCATCAACTTCTACCAATCCCTCGTCGCCACGAAGCTTCATCGGGCGATATTTCCAGTCAACATCATCTCTTTCTGATGGTTTCTTTTCTAATGCTAATGGTAGAATTATATCCACCCCGCCCCTATTTTTACAGGCAAAACACAATCCACCTATAATATCCTTGTCATAATCAACTAATGTCAAGAAATTTGCTGGCGGAATTATGTCATTATCAAGCATTATCAAGTAGTCAAAATCTGTCTCTAAAAACTTTTTAACAATGTTGTTTCTGTTATGCATTATCGGCTTTGCCGCTGGTAATGTAAGATATAGATTATATGGGCTTTCTCTGACCCATTTTGTCAGCAGAAAAACCAATTCTGACCTTATGTATCCCTGATTAAGTATTGCTAAATAAATAGTCTTTGCTTTTTCCATATTTTTATATATTTTCCTTTTCATAAGGAATTATTCTTGGTCTTAATTCCCTATGCCTTAATCCATAGAATTTTCTCAAAGATTCCTCATTTCTATTCCACTCAGCTCTCAATTGATTTGTTTTATTCCAATTAGAATAGGCAATAGAATAATCAAGAGCCGCACCGATAGCTAACATCCTGTGAAATGGCTTAGCAAAACCAGGTTCAGTTGACGTATCGGTATAATTGAATGATGTTGAGTTTCTGGTAAAATATAACTTTAATGCCCCCGAAACACCAGTCTCAGATGTATCTGGTTTCGGGTAAAGGATAATAGAATCACCAGCCATATCGTAATACTTCGGAATTCCAGGCGTCTCATAGAACTCCGCCATAGCATCATCAACCATACTTTTGTCAATAGGTGTTAGTTTAGCCCACTCACCATTTGTATCTTTTATCTCAACCCTGTCAACCTGTAATGCGTCATCTGGTAACGAGTAATCTTGCTGTTCATTTACGATATCAGTTGTTGCCACTGGAAGGTCTGTCTTGTTGCTATCGTCATACTCCCAAGTTCCATGAGAGTCAAAAATAATATGGTCAACTTCCGAATATCTATTATTTATCCTTCTTGTGAAATTTTTAAGCATTGAGGTATCACCAGAGATTGTTCCATCCTCCATAGCCAAAAGACCCTCAGTTTCCTGAATAAGACCAGAACGTGTTGTTGTGTCGTTAAATACCATATTTTATTTATTTGCCATAAAACTCTCTTATTTTCTGGCAAACATAATCAACTTCTTTTTTTGTCATTTGCGTAAATGTCGGCAAATAAAGACCTTTTAATGAATAATAATATGCTTTTAATTTCTTATAGTCTGGATTGAAATACATTGGTTGCTGGCTCATTGGCTTAAAGAAAACCCTTGTTTCTATTCCATTGTCGGCAAGATATTTCATCAGCTCATCCCTTCTTGGCGCCAATATATCATAATACCAAAGAACATCTCTTTTTATCTTTACCATCACTGGCAACCCCCTCAATCCTTCGTTATACCATTTTTCTATCTGTTTTCTCTTTTTTAATATTGATTTTAATTTTTCTGTTTGGGCAAGGGCAACAGCCGCCTGTAAATTAGTCATCCTGAAATTATAAGCAAATTTCTTATGAAGAAATGTATGCTCTTTATTGAAAGCCATTCCCCTTAAATGCTTCATCTGGTCAGACAATCGTTTACTATTGGTTATACATATTCCACCCTCACCAGCAGTTATTATTTTATTTCCATACAACGAGAAACAAGCAATATCGCCAGTAATTGGAACTCCGTGAGCCTCACAACTATCCTCTATAACATACAAATTATACTCGTAGGCAATCTCTATAATCTTTTCCATGTTGGCTCTTTTGCCATATATGTGGACTGGAATAATTGCCTTCGTTCTTGGCGTTATCTTTTCTTCAATCTTTGAAACGTCTATATTCAGGTCATCTCCACAATCTACAAAAACTGGTTTTGCCCCAGTATATGAAACAGCCCATGCGGTTGCCACCATTGTAAACTCTGGAACAATCACCTCGTCGCCCTCTCCGATATTCAATGCTCTTAATGCTAATATCAGGGCATTTGTCCCAGAACTTGAAGCAGCCCCATATTTTGTTCCATGTATAGAACTAAACTTATTTTCAAACTTCTCTATGAATTCTCCCCTTGAAGAAATCCAACTATCTTTTATAGCTTTTGTAACATATTTTAACTCGTTTCCCGATAAATATGGTTTTGAAACTGGTATTTTCATATTATTCAAACCCCCAAGTCATTCCATTATCATAGAACCACTTGACGAGTTTCTTTATCCCATCCCTAAAATTAACTTTTGGGCGTGATTTTATTATCCTGTAAACCTTTGAATTATCTGACCTAAGATATTCTACATCAAATGGTCTTAATCTTCTTGGGTCTATTTTAATTTTTGGCTCTCTCCGCATAACATCAGCTATCACACTAGCGATATATTCTATTGAATATGTTTCTTCTGAGCCAAGATTATACACCTCACCAGGAACTCCTTTTTCCATCAATTCAACCACCATCCTCGCTTCATCCTCAACATATAAGAAATCACGCTTCGCTTTTATGTTTCCGAGCATAAGCGTATCTCCTTTTGATAGCTGTGATATTATTTCTGGGATAACATACTCATGAGTTTCTCTTGGTCCATAAACATTAAATTGCCTTAATATTATTACTGGAATGTTCTTTTCTTTAAATAGCGTTAATGCCAATCTATCACCTGCCATCTTTGAAACAGCATAGGTTGACTGTGGATTTAATGGGAATGTTTCGTCCATCTTTCCACTCCCCGTTCCATAAACCTCACTCGTTGACCAATACATAACCCTCCTAACGTCAGCCAATCCAGAAGCAATAAGGACATTCATCGTCCCGATAGCATTGACATCAAAGAAATCTCGTGGTCTCTCATAGCTCTCTGGAATATATGGCTCTGCCGCCAAATGATAAACTTCATCTATCTCAACATTTCTCAAAATTGACGACAGAATAAGCGGACTGCTCCTAATATCAAAATCAATCCATTCTGCTTTTTTGTTAATATTTTTCATTGCCCCAGATACAAAATTATCCAGAACAAGAACATTATTGCCACGACTTACCAGCTCATCAACAACATGTGAGCCGATAAACCCAGCACCGCCTATAACTGCTACATTTTTTGTTGCCATATTGATTTGATTACCTCTAAATACTTCGGCTTTAATTTTTTCCAAGAAAATTGCTCACCTATTTTCCTTGCTTTGTCTGATTCTTTTTTAATGTCCCTATTAGCCCATTCCGATATTTTCTGTGCTAATTTAACTGGATTTATTATCGCCATTTCTATCTCCCTTTTTACAAATATTTTTGTCAGCGCCTCTGGCTCAAATAACCACTCTTTTGGTAAATATTCATTGTGCGGATATATATCTGTTGATATTACTGGCATACCAGCCATTAAGGCTTCTTGTATTGGTAGCGATAATCCATCAAACTTGTGCGGGTGAATAAACACATCACCACCGCTAAACAATTCTCCATACGGGACATCACCATACACAATCTCAACCCTCGAATCATTTATAACGCTGTCAAAATATACCTGCGAGTGTATCTTGAATTTAACATTATCTCTTACAAGAGATATTGCCTCAAATAATTCCTTTGCTGAATTCCTACCCATATGACCACCATGCCCATTGTTAAAAACAAACACTTTTGCCTTTTCTCTCTTTTTATATGGTATCAACTCATCATCAACTGGAATTGGTAGGTATTTCATCTCAGAAACAGTCGTTGTATTGTATTTCAGCTCATCATAATCAAGTTTCGATGGACACAAGAATAAATCTGGTAACACTGGCAACGTCTGGGGAAGCCACTCATAGTTAGGAATTAGAATTGTTTTGACGCCAACTTTCTTTGCTTCTGAAAACAAATTCCAGTTATATGGTGTTTCAAATGTAATCAAGACGTCGATATCTTTCAAAAACTCTCTGATTTCGTCCAACGACGGTATGCCACGCTCACAGACTATTGGGTCTTTGTATATTGTTGGGTCAATCTCATAAACATTATTCTGAACCAACAGAACCTTGCTTATCAGAAGATTCTTGTAAAACGATTTTGATAGTGTGCCTAGTCCGCTATTATCAGCTCTGACAACTAACCCTATTTTTGGTGTTTTTTCCATATTTTTTCAAAGATATAATACTGTGAAAATTTAACGACC
>JALTGF010000031.1 GCA_027077325.1 archaeon | reverse complement strand
GTTGCCATTTTTACTTATATCTCCAATTTGTTGGAATCTTTCCTGTTCTTTTGTAATATTTTGCAAGGCGCCTTGCTCTTGATTCAATCAACTGAAGCCCATATTTAGCTTCCAAATCTTTCTTATGGGTGCTTAAATGCTCTTTAATCTTGCTTGCTCTTTTAATTAATGCGCTTAAATCTTCGGGGAGTTCTGTCTTCACCCCATTCTCAGCGCGAATCTGTGACACAGATTTTCCGGTTTCCTTTTTTATATCTTTTATCCCATATTGTTCTCTAAGTATGCTTCCAACTTCTGCTGATGTTTTTCCTTTATTTGAAATCTCAACTACTAAACTCTCTATATCTTTAGATTTTAACTTCTTACTCTTTTCATTTACTTCTTTTTGATTTTTGTTTTTGTTTGCCATTTTTTAACCACTTTATCAATTTATTAACGCTTTTAACGCGGTGGGATATCTTTTCCTTAATCGCATAATTCTCTGCAAATGTAGTATTATAACCTTTCGGAACGAAAATTGGATCAAAACCAAATCCGCCCCTCCCACGAATCTTGTTTGTAATACTACCTCGACATATTCCTTTAAATACTTTTTCTTGCTTTGAATCCTTGTATACAATTACCGAAATAAACTCTGCTTGCCTGTTCTTTTTATTTTCCATTAGTTTTAGAATTCCTTTAAGGCCAATTGCTTTAAAAATAAATGAGCTATACAGCCCTGGAAACCCTTTTAGTGCCTTAATGTATATCCCAGAATCCTCAACAAACAACGGCTTTTTAAATTTTTTAAATGCGTCTCTTGCACTAATAAGTGCAACTTCTTCATTAGTCACATCTTGGAGTTCCAAAAGTTGCGTGTTAATCCTGCCTAAATCAAGCCCGGCATTGTTGAACTTTTCTTTAATCTCGCGGTATTTCCAAGGATTTGAAGTGGCAAAGTAAATTTTCATGGCTCTAATTGTGAAAGTTTTGTTTTGTTATTAAGTTTGCGGTTAACAACATTTTCAAACTTTTTTAGATAAATCTCTGCCGCAAAAACTTTTGCAGACATTAAATGGCCGCCATATGCTTGCCCTTTTATATCCCCAAGAACTGCGTGGGTGTGAACAATAATCTCGCCATCTCTAAATGAAATATTTCCAGAGCAGTGAAGGATTTCTGCTGGTTCTTCCAGATCCATAACCAAGTACTTCTTGTTTTCTTGGTCGTAAAATGCAATGCTGGAATTTTTCACAGAACCGACAATCCAAAACCAACCAGTTTCGATCTTGTTTTCCTTGCAAAATTTTTTAATTGCCTCATTTATGTCTTCCCCCTCATCAAAGCGGCCAAACCACTCTGTTTCAGATTGCTTTTTTAATTTCATCTTTTCTTGTACCTCCCGCGTTGTTCAACTTTCTTTAACCTTTCAATGACATCATTTCCAGATTCATAACTTTTTTCATATTCCTTTAAAATTAAGTTTACGAAAGTATCTGCATCTTTTGGATGATTTGCTATAATCGCTTCCTTTAAAACGCGCAAATCAACCGCCCTTTTTTCAATTGATTCTGAAAATTCACCGAGACCAAAATCAATGAAGTAAATTTTGTTTTCTTTAACTAAGATGTTTGAAGTGGTTAAATCCCCGTGAATTATCCCTGCAGCATGAAGTTTTGCAACTTCCCTACCAAGTTTTTTTGCCAAGTTTTTATTTAAAATCTCATCAATTCTTTTTCCATTTATATATTCCATCACAATAACAGCATTTTCCTTGTCAACTTTTAAAATTCTAGGAACATTAATCTTTGCGCGCATTGCCCTTTGCATTAGCGATGCTTCTCTCTGTGTGCGTGTAGTCCTTAACTTTTTGTCAATCTCTGGCAACCTGTAACCTTTCTTTATCCTCCTTTTTATCACTTGATTGCCTTCCAAAGTCAGGCGTGCCTCTGCACCAAGTTTTAATATCTTATCCATAAATCGTATTACTCTAATTGTTATAATTATTTATTGTCCCTGAGGACCTCGTAGTGTTCAAGTGTTGGGTATTCTTTCCATTCTTTGAATTTAAAATATTCTGTATCTTTTGCCTCAACTTTAATCTCATACTCCTTGAGTGTCCCTCTCTCTCGTTTTCCTAGGGGGGTCTTGCAAACTGCCATCAAGAATTCTATAAACTCTTCTTTATTCTCTGCTCGTCCAATAGCTATTGTCATAATCTTTCCTGTTACTATAATTCCCACTTCCCCAAACTTCTTGCTTTTTAATTCATAAACTACAAAGTTTTGACCTGCAAATGCTTTATTCTCAGCAGTAACCATATGGTATTCTGCCAATAATCTCAGAAATCGCCGATATAATGGTATCCCTATTTCAGGACTTCCAAAATTTACTTTTATCTCATTAAAATTATCGAATGTAACTATAATCTTAACCTGCTTTTTTCCCATATTAATTAAGTAATTCTTAAAGTATAAATAATTTAGGCACTATTCTCTACAAAAATGGATAAGGAAATTGAAAAAAAGTTAAAAGAATTTATAAGCCGAACAAACTGGTTTGAAGGCGGGGAAGAAGCCGGGGTTTTTGACGAAAACAGGCCATCTCCTGATGAATACTTTATGAAAATGGCCCACTTAGTTAAGGAACGATCTACTTGCACAAGGAGGCATGTTGGGGCGGTTATTGTAAAAGACAGGCATGTTTTAACAACTGGCTACAATGGAAATCCAAAAGGAATGAAGCACTGCTCAGAAATTGGCTGCCTTCGCGAAGAGTTACATGTGCCGAGTGGCGAGCGGCACGAGCTTTGCACTGGTCTGCATGCTGAGCAAAACGCAATTATTCAGGCGGCTGTTTTTGGAGTTAGTATAAAAGGTGCAACTCTATATTGTACAAATGCTCCCTGTTCTGTTTGTGCAAAAATGCTCATAAATGCTGGAATAAAGGAAATTGTTTATGATGAAGGTTACCCTGACTTGCTTTCTGAAAAAATTCTAAAGGACTGCAAAATAAAAGTTAGGCAGTATCATCTAAAAAGCAAAGAGTAACCTCACCAGGGCACATCAATCTCATCAGTCCTAAATTTTTGTTCAACTCTGCTCTCACTAACACTTTGCTTAATCCCTGATTTTAACATAAGCGCGCCAACCCATGCAATCATCGTCCCATTGTCTCCAGAATACTCTTTTGGCACAGTGTAAAATTTCGCTCCCCGCTCGCGGGCCATTATTCGAAGCATTTCTTTAAATCTGGAGTTTGCAGCAACCCCGCCGGTAACTAAAACTTCATTTTTTCCAGTATGAGCCATAGCTCTTTCTGTTACCTCAGTTAGCATTGCAAAAGCAGTTTCTTGAAGCGAGTATGCTAAGTTCTCTTTTTTAGCTCCTTGTCTTAAAAGTTTCTTGCACTCAGTCAAAATCCCTGAGAAACTTAAATCCATGCCTTTTACAACATATGGGAGCTCAATGTATTGTTTGCCTTTCTTTGCAAGTTCTTCAATCTTTGGCCCGCCAGGATGCGGAAACCCAAGTTCTCGTGCAAAGGCATCTAAGCAGTTTCCAATTGCAATATCTAATGTCTCTCCAAAAACTCTATATCTGCCACCGGCCAGGGCAATAACTTGAGTGTTCCCGCCAGAGCAATAAACAATCACTGGGTCTTTTGCCTTTGTCAAAAGTTTTCCAATCTCAATGTGGGCAATGCAATGGTTAACTCCAAGAAGCGGCTTTTTGTATTTTAAAGAAAGGTAGCGGGCAATTGAAGCCCCAACCCTTAAACAAGGCCCAAGCCCAGGGCCTTTTGAAAATGCAAAGGCGTCAATTTCATCAAGTTTCAAGTTTGCTTTATCTATTGCCTCTTTTAAAATCTCAGGAGCATTTTGTGCAATAAAATCCGCAGATTCGCGCGGAAGAATGCCGCCTTTCTTTGGCTTGTAGGTTGCTCGCGCGTTTCCAAGGATCTTGCCTTCCTCGCTTATAATCCCAACTCCAATTGTGTGGGCAGTTGATTCAATGCCAAGGATTTTCATTTTGATGGAGAAATCATCTTCTTAGGGTCTAAAATTTTGTCAACTTCCTCTTTTGTTAAAAGTTTTTTCTCAAGAATAATCTCTCTTATTGGCTTATTTTTCTTCCAGGATTCTTTTACAATTTCTGCAACTTTTGCATATCCAAGTTTAGGGTTTAGCGCGGTTGCCTCGCAAAAGCTTTTTTCAAGATTTTCTCTAACTCTTTTTTTATCAACTTTCAATCTGCAGATGCACTTCTCTCTAAACATTTTTACAGTGTTTGTCAAAAGTTCTATTGACCAGATCAAGTTAAATGCAATCAAAGGCGTGTAAAAGTTTAGCTCAAGTTGCCCGGCGCGTGCAGCTTCTTCAACCACATAGCTGTTTCCAATTACTTGAAGGCAAACTTGATTAACTGCTTCTGGTATTGATGGGTTTATTTTTCCGGGCATAATTGAAGAGCCCGGCTCAACCTCTGGCAAAACAATCTCTGCAAAACCTGCTTTTGGTCCGGAACTGAGCAAGCGCAAGTCAGATGCAATTTTATCAAGTTCAATTGCAAATTCTTTTAAACTTGATGAAAACTGAACAAATTGAGAAAGATTCCAGGTCATCTCTATATTATCGCGCGTGGGCCTGAAAGGAAGCCCTGTTATTTTTTTAAGTTCTAATGCAACCTCTTTTCTAAAGTTTTTATGCGTGTTAATTCCAGTGCCAACAGCATTTCCTCCCAAACCAATCTCAAGCAAAGAGTTGCTAGCTATGAGTATATCTTCAACAGAACGATTAAGGGCGCTTGCATAAGAATTAAAAATCTGTCCATAGCTTATTGGAACTGCGTCCATCAAATGTGTCCTTCCAACTTTCACAACATCTTTGTAT
>JALTGF010000030.1 GCA_027077325.1 archaeon | reverse complement strand
GCGCGCGAACTTTCGAAGGCAGGAATTCCTGTAACATTAATTGTTGATTCTGCAGTTATGCAAAATATGCCAAAGATTGACAAGGTTTTTGTTGGCGCTGACACAATTACTTCTGATGGGAAATTGATTAACAAGATTGGAACTTCACAGGTTGCGTTGATTGCAAAGCACTTTAAAGTCCCAGTTTATGTTGCCGCACAAACTCTGAAGTTTACAGATAAAAAAGCAAAAGAAATTAAACTCGAGGAGCGCCCCCCGAGCGAGATTCTTGAGGGCAAAAAACTTCCAGGAGTTAAAGTGAAAAATGTTGTTTTTGATATGACTGACTTAAGTTATATTAAGGCGATAATAACTGAAAATGGGATTAGGTATTTAAATAAAAATGAGGTTAGATAGATCATGAAGAGCGGAGATGCAAAACTGCTGATATTTGGCTTCCTTTCTTTAATAGTCATTTACAAGTTACTTACGCCCCTTGTATATGCAACAGTTGTCGCATATTTAGCATACCCGGCTTACAAGAAAATTGAGCACTGGCTAAAGCATAGGAATATTTCTGCAGGGATAACCACACTTATTGTCCTATTTGTAGTTGTTTACCCCACAATTAAAGTTGCAGAAGCATTTGTATATAATGCAGGACAGGTTGGAAAAATTATAATTCTAGGATTTAGTAAGTTTGGATCTTTAATTGGAGTCAAGAGCGCACCCGTAGGTGGATCTGTTTCGGGCGTATTAATTCAGAAAGCAGCGCTGTCATTTGGAAACATGCTTTTAAATGTTCCATTATTGATATTAGAATTGTTTATTTTTGCAATTTTGGTTTTTTATTTTCTTAGGGATGGGAAAGAGATTCGGGACTATTTCTATAAATTTGCAAAAAAAGAAAAGAGAGTAAGGGATATTTTTGAGGATACTGAAACTCTCTTGAGATCAGTAATATACGGAAACTTTACTGCCGCAATTATAATTGGCGCACTAACTTGGATAGTTTTAAGAGTTTTTATGATACCCTTCTCGATTACAATTGCACTAATAACAACAATTGCCGCACTTATTCCAGTAATTGGGACGTGGATAGTTTATACCCCATTAATTGGGTACTATCTTTTAATTGTAAAGAGTTATCCAATGACTGCTGCAATGATTGTATTTGGATTTTTCTTGCAACTTATGGAGATATATTTAGGTCCTGCAATTTCAGGGAAAAAATCAAACATACATCCTGCCATTATGCTCCTTGGATTTATTGGTGGCCCACTTGCATTTGGAATCAAAGGACTTATTCTTGGCCCGATTATTTTGGGCGTACTAAAAATAATAGTAGATAATTACAAAAAAGACTAACCCTGATACTTTACTGCCATTGAGATAACCCGATCAGAAGCTTCTTCTGCTTTGTCTGCAACCTGCCCAATTAAGGAGATTAACTCCTTAAGAAGGATTGTTTTAAAGTCTATTTTTGGGGTTGAAAGCAGTTTCTTAAGAATTTTAAATTCCAATTCTCTCACAATTTCCCGTTCGATATTAACTTTGCTAGA
>JALTGF010000029.1 GCA_027077325.1 archaeon | reverse complement strand
GGGCTTGGTATCATCCAGAATTGGCTACCGATGCCCAAAGAGAGGCTATCGCCCTTATAAAAAGGGCCGGTGGTCGGGTAAAAATGGGAGAACAATGGCGTATTGGAGCAAAGAAGCAATGGGATAGCGTCCTTAAGGAATTTCAGCAGGGAAATCCTATCGGTGCTTCTATTCGTGCCATTCCCCAAATTTTACAATTGATTCAAACTCCTTTAATGGATTGGTATGTCCCTCGATTAAAGGTGCACGCTTTTTTGACACTGGCCCGAGATGAAATTGCCCGAAGGCCAAATTTATCAGAAAAAGAAATGGATGTAGTTTTGGGCAAGCTATGGGATAGTGTTGATAATCGATTTGGACAATTGGTATATGACAATTTATTTTGGAAAAGATGGGTAAGGGATATGGGTGTTGTCTCTTCATTGTCTCTGGGATGGAACTTAGGAACTATTAAAGAATTCGGAGGGGGAATTTTAAAAGATTTGCCTTCTCTGATCGCTAACAAAGGACTTAGGAAAACTCAAATCGCTGACAGAATGCTTTTTAGCATTGCCTATCCCCTTGTAGTTGGAACGATAGGGGGATTAACAACTTATGCCTTAACAGGGCATCGACCCCAAAAGCTCTTAGATTATTTCTATCCTAAAACGGGGAAGAAAAACCCCGATGGTTCAGACGAGAGAATACAATTACCATCGATGATGAAAGAGCCGTTTAGTATAAAGGCAGATGTCCAGAAGTTGGGCCTGATTAAAGGGACAGCTCAGTATTTCTGGCATAAGACAAACCCGACTTTTGATATTACTTTGGACTTGCTCAACAATAAAGATTTCTATGGGGTCGAAATAAGGTCTCCCTATGACCCAGCTTATAAACAGGCCATTGATGTAGCTAAATTTCTTAGCAAGAGCGGTTTGGCCCCTATTTCTCTCTCTGCGTTTTTTAGAGAGAAACAGAAGGGAGAAAATACGCTTTTACCTTTTGCTGGATTAAACTCAGCTCCCAAGTATATTACTCAAACGCCCTTGCAGACAGAGATATTTAATCTTTATCAAAAGAGGCTTGGAGGTGGCACGAGAACCAAAGAAGAGTGGCAAAAGTCTCAGGTTAAATCACAAATTCGGGCTCTTTATTTACAAGGGAAAAACAAAGAAGCAAATCAAAAATTAAAAGAAGCCGTTAAAAGGGGCATCATTAAGCAGGTTAGTAGATTTGTTAAGGATAGCGACCTTCCTACTGATATCAGGGTATTTAGGGCATTGCCAACAGAAGACCAAAAAGCGCTAATAAAAAAAATGAGCCTTTCTCAGCTCAAAAGATATGCTTGGTATACCCATAAAGACCTAAGGCCAAAATTTGGCAAGCTTTCTAAAAATGCCCATATTTTTGTCCAGCTTTATAAGTCTGGCAAAGTTAAACAGCCAAAATGGAAAAGGCAAAGACTGGTTCATTGAAAGATTCACTGAGTAACGCTTATGTCCCATATTCCATTGGTATTACCCCAGAAGTCTTGACAGGGAGCATAATGGCACGGGTCTCCTTCGGGATAAA
>JALTGF010000028.1 GCA_027077325.1 archaeon | reverse complement strand
ACCAATAAATTTAAGCAAGGCGATAGATATGACACCAGAGCATTTGGAGAATGGGTAAAAAAGTTAAAACTGGATAAAAATGTTATAACCAATCCAGAGGGAATAGTAGTAATTAAACCAGAAGGCTCTTTATGGAGAAAAGCGGTTGATGAATATTGGGTGGGTAAAGATAAAGAGGGTAATCTTCATTATTTTATGAATAAACCTACCAATGAAGACGGGAAAAGATACAATCTTATAGGTAAAGCAGAGCATTATTGGGCAATTAAATCAACAAATAAGCCTTTTCTTAATAATGTGTTAAACTCAATAGCGACATATATGGCTTCTTATAATTATGCAAAAACAGGCGGAAAAGGTAGTTATACGGGTATACACCAAACAACGCCAGCACAGACAACAACCCATATTAGCGGTGGAGACAGAAGGGTAGAAGCAAAAAAGGTGTGGGATTTAATACAAAATGTATACAATACAGTCCCAAACAAAAAAGAGAGAGCTGTGAAGATTAGACAAATATTAAATCATTATAACTTTGTAAGTGCAAAAGAGGTATATGAATGGGCAAACAAATAAACCCAGCAGATATAGATAAATTATTAGACAAATATACTCCACCTAAAAAAGAGGGTATAAAACCAGAGGATATAGATAAATTATTACAGGAACAGACTCCACAACCTACCCCACAAGCCAATACTCCTTTACCACCCACAACTTTACCAACGCCAGAAACAAAACAATTTCCTTACTCATTAGCACAAGATATTCAATATCAACCACCTACACAGCCTACACAACCTTTACCACAACCAGCACCAGCGGAACATACACAAATGAGACCTTCACCCGTATTTAGCCTCCAAGAGGAAGCACTGAAACGGCTTAAATTGGCACAATCAGGTATACCAGCCGTGCCATTAAAAGAATTACCAGAAAAAGTCAAACCATCAGAATATACCCGTGCAGATGCTATGGGATTGGGTATTTTACACGGAGTAGCACCTTTGCCACTTCAAAATTATGAAAATAAAGTATTAGCCAGAGTAATTAAGAAATATCCTTGGACATTTAGATTGTCATCATTGGGGACTACACTATTAACAATGCTACCTTTTGTAAAAGGGGCAGAACTTTTAACACAGGCAGGAGTAAGAGCAATACCACAAGCCTTATTAAATAAAAAGGGTGCAGAACTTATTTTAGCAAAAATATTACCCACTATCACTCGGGGTAGTTTAACATTTGCAACTTATAACGGATTTAGAGGGATATTAGAGAAAGCAGTTAATAAGGAGAAATTAAGTAAAAAAACGGTTAAGGGGATTTACAAAAATATAATATCAGGAGCAAAAAGTGGGACGATTTACGGGACGGCGGATTTAGTAGCCAATCCCACTTGGGGATTATTGGCAATAGCAAGTGCAGGTATGATAGATGTATTACAGGATAGATTAGCGCATAATAAAAAGATAACACCAGACGATTGGAAGGACGCAGTCCAGAATGGAATGTTATTCGCATTGTTAAGATTAGTGGGATTTCCAAAGGCAAAAGAGGCGTATAAA
>JALTGF010000027.1 GCA_027077325.1 archaeon | reverse complement strand
ATACAAAAACAAACGCAAATAAAAGTGCAAGCAGGGTTATACCTAGAAAGAATAGGTATAGAAATTTAGGCCAGTACGCTAATGGATAATTGATACTTTTTAAGATTAAATAAATTTGAGCCAGTAGAATAAATAGGATTTGCAAAGATGCTTTTGTCTTGCCCATCCAGTTTGCTCCGATAATTTTTCCTTTCATTGAACTAACTTGACGAACGCCCGAAACAAGAAGTTCCCTAAAAAGGACAAGTAGAACCATCCACAAAGGAACTAAGTTTAAATCAGAAAATGCGAAAAAAATTCCGAGTATTAAAATTTTGTCAGCAATTGGATCAATAAATGTCCCAAAGGTAGTTATAAGATTATAATTCCGTGCAATATAACCGTCTAGCCAATCTGTAAAAGAAGCTATTAAGAATAAGGCAAGTGCCAAGATTAAGAAACTTGTAGAGGAACTATACAAGAGTGCAATTATAAAAGGAATCAACAAGAGCCGTATGATAGTTAATAGGTTTGTTATTTTCATATGACCCATATTAACAAAAAAACTATTTATAGCTAACTTATAACATAAAACTAAAACAATGATTACTATTAACAAGGAAGGCTACCTGTACTTAATTACTTCGGCTTCAGCAGGAGTGGCGCTTTCCATTTTAGAGATGTGGGCATTAGCACAGATTACTTTTGCCATTTTCACATTTTTCATATTTTTCTTTAGAGACCCTGAAAGAGAAATCCCAGAGGGTAAAAATTTGATTGTGTCCCCGGCAGATGGCAAGATAAAATATGTAAAAGAAGTAAAGCACGACCCAGATCTTGATGGTCCTGCAAAAATAGTTTACATATTCCTCTATCCTTGGAATGTTCATATTAACCGAGCACCTATTTCAGGAAGAATAGCGTCAATTGAAAGGATTAGAGGAAAACACCGGCCAGCATTTATGAAATCTGCAATATTAAATCACCAGAACAAGATAAAGATAAAATTTGGGGAGAGAACAATAATTATGTTCCAAATTGTTGGAGTAATCGCCCGGAGAATAAAATGCTGGGCAAGCAGTAATCAAAAGATAAGCACTGGGGAAAAGATTGGGATGATCCTCTTTGGCTCTGGAACAAAGATTGTACTGCCAGCAAATACAAAGATTTTAGTTAGGAAAGGAGACAAGATAAAGGCAGGAGAAACAATAATTGGAAAATTAAAATGAAAAGGGTAACGAACTTGATTCCAAATGGATTAACAATGCTAAATTTAATATTCGGGTTCTTGTCGATTATAAATGCAGTTAGTGGGAATTTTATAAACGCATCAATTTTTATTTTCCTTGCAACACTTGCAGACAGCACTGATGGAAAAGTTGCAAGGAAGTTTAAAGCAACTTCAGATATCGGTATTGAGTTTGACTCTTTGTCAGACCTCACTTCATTTGGAGTTGCGGCCGCAATTTTGCTTTATCTTTACTCGCTTAGTAATTTAAGTTATGGGATTTATATCTCAATTTTAATTGTCGTGTGTGCGGCGCTTAGATTGGCAAGATTTAATGTTGAACGGGATGAGACATTTTTTACAG
>JALTGF010000026.1 GCA_027077325.1 archaeon | reverse complement strand
AATTCTTGGCGGGGGCACAGAAGAAGAAATTAATTCTCTTGCAGAGTATGCAAAGAATTTTGCACTTGCCATGCAAATGCTAAATGACATTAAAGACAACTTAAGCAGGGAATCCAGAAAACTAAAATTAAAAAGTTCTGACATACAGGAAAACAAGTGGAGCATTCCGCTTATCTACACCTTAAACCATTTGCCACAGTCGGAGAGAACAAACCTGCAGTCAATCCTCCGTAAGGAAACAAAGTCAAATGAGGAAATTGATATGATTATAAATTATTTTAAAAAGACGGGATCTCTTGAGTATGCAAACAAGTTAATCAAACAATATTTTGACATTGCAAGAAGTTCCTTAAAGAATATCAAGGATAGCAAATACAAGCAATTCCTAATCAGTCTTTCAAATGCGGCAACAGATAAATGGTACTGGGAGAAAAATGAATAAAATAAACCCTAAAGAAGTACTGAATAGAATTGGGAAGGACTTAATAACTTACCTAGATAGCATTAAGTTTGAGAACAGAGAAGTTGCCAAGATTTACAAAAATGCAGTTGAGCCCGGGCACAAGATGCGCGGCTGTTTGGTTGCATTAGGTTGCAGTGCAGTTGGTGGCGATCCAAAATACTTGCTTCCAGCGGGTGCAGCAATTGAGCTTTTGCACAAGTCCTCTTTAGTTCACGATGATATTGTTGACAAGGATGAGTACCGGCGCGGTCTTCCTTCTTTCTATACAATATATGGGACTGAGTGGGGCATCTTGAATGGAGACATAATATCTGCCGTGGCGTTTAAGCAACTATCTAAATTAAAAGGAAAATTTTCTGAAGACAAAATTGTTAGTTGCTATAGGGTTTTTTCAAATACTTTTAACCAACTGTATATAGGTCAAATGCTTGACATCTTGTTTGAGGAAAGGTTTGACATTAATGAAGCAGATTATTTGGATATGGTTCAAAGAAAAACTTGTAGCACAATCCAATGCGCTTTGGCAATGGGGGCAATTCTCGGCGGAGGAACTAAAGAGCAAATAAAACTCTTAAGCAACTTTGGAAAATACTTTGGCATCTCCTTCCAAATTAAAAATGACCTAAATAACCTTATGGGCCTTGAAGAAAAACTTGGACGCAGAAAGGGCTCAGACATTTATGAAAAAAAGAGGACCTTAATGATTGTCCATGCTTTAAACGAGGGCTCGCCAGAGGAAAAGGAACTTTTGACTTTGTACTTTAAAAAGCAAGACTTAATTGAAAGAGATGTTGATGCAATTATAAATCTTTTAATAAAGAATAGGTCAATTGCCTATGCAGCGGATAAAGTTGTTGAGTTTGCAAACAAAGCAAGAAACTCTTTAGAGCCGCTTAAGGACTCTGAGGCCAAGGCAACTTTACTTAGTTTAGTGGATTATATTGGCAGTGAATCATACTGGATGGAGCATATAAAAAAGTTCAAATAGCTCTTCTTTTTAATTTTTAACTCATTTGGAAACTTTTCTCAAGAAAAGAAGTCATTTGGGACAATTTTCTAAATGGCTTTCCCAGTGAAACCTTATATATTTTCCCACTCAGCAATTCTTTGGGTGG
>JALTGF010000025.1 GCA_027077325.1 archaeon | reverse complement strand
GTCTAAATAAGGGCTGCACGCCTTTACTTCTTCTGGTTTTGGGTCACGGTTTCCAGGCGGGCGGCACTTTAAGATGTTTGTTATATACACTTCCTCGCGTGCAATTTCAACAGAACTTAAGAGTTCATCTAAAACTTTTCCAGCAGCACCACAAAACGGTCGCCCTGTTTGGTCTTCATTATAGCCCGGCGCCTCACCGATAAGCATTATCTTTGCATTTTTGTTGCCTTCTCCCACCACATAGTTAGTTTTAGTTTCATAAAGGGGGCATTTTTTGCAGCTGAGCACTTCTTTTTTTAAAGTTTCTAAGTTCATAGAGAAAATTTAGAATTTTTTAGTTAATAGACATATTTATTTTCCATATGGAAAATAAATCAAGAATTACTTTAAATACAAAGAAGCATATTTAAACAGGAGAATGGCGAGGAATCCAAAAGTTTCAATTGTTATACCTTCTTGGAATAGAAAAGAAGACTTGCGCGAGTGCTTGAAGTCAATTAAGAAGCAGAGTTACAAGAATTTTGAAGTGATTGTAGTTGAAAACGGAAGCAATGATGGCACGAAAGAGATGCTAAAAAAGGAGTTTAAGTGGGCTAAGGTCATCCAAAATAAAAAGAATTTAGGAGTTTCAATTGCCAAAAATCAGGGGATTAAAGCAGCAAAAGGGGAATATATTTGGTTCCTTGATTCTGATTCTGAAATTATTTCCAAGGAAACCTTAAAGGAGATGGTTAAGAGAATGGGAAAAAACCAAAAGATTGGAGCCATTGGCGGAGAAATCAGGACATATGACAAAGGAAAAGTTAGGGGCATGATAATTTTAAAAAATGGTGCCTCTGAAGCAGTTTTTGTCCCGCGCGGAACAAACGATAGTAAGGAAGTTGATTTCTTAGTCACTGCGAACTGCTTTGTTAGGAAAGATTTACTTGAGAAAATTGGCGGCTTTGATCCAGGATACTTTTACTTTGGCGAGGACAAAGAGCTTGGCTACAGGATTAAGAAACTTGGATATAAAAATATCATAAATGGGAAGACGGGTGTTCTTCACAAGGTTTCCCCAAAAACCCGCGTGAGTAAAATTTACACAATGTATAAAAATACAATAAGGTTTGCAATAAAGAATTTTTCATTGAGTAACATACTGTTGCTTCCAGTTTACGATATCCTTTATCTATTGAGACCAAAAACACACAAACAGTTAAAAGAGAAAAGGATACAGGACATTGCTGGCTTAAAAGCAAAATATAAAGAAGGGGGAACCATCAAAAAATATTTAATTGTTGGACTTCACGTTTTCTTTGCAATAATTTATGGGTACATTTGGAACTTAATTAATCTAAGAAAAACATTAAAAGCCAGATTTAACAAACAAAACTACTTAAAATAATGGATTACTCAAAAATTTATCCAATAGTGAAGAAAGTCCCAAAACCAGTTAGGGATTTTGCTATAAGATTTATAAACAAGCGCCGGCTTGCTAGGGTGATGAAGTTAAAAACACCTTCAAAGTTAGTTTACTTTGTGACCCACCGGTGTAATGCCCGCTGCGCGCACTGCTTCTATTGGAGGGACATAAGATCGCATATGAACGAGATGTCTCTTGAAGAAATTAAGAAAGTTTCAGCATCTATGGGACCAATTGAGAGCATGAGCTTAACGGGGGGAGAGGCAATTTTGAGGGATGATCTTGTTGAGATAATGAAAACATTTTATAAAAACAACGGTGTCAAAAAATTTACGCTTCCAACAAACGGTTCAATGACTGAAATTTTAAAGAACCATATTGAAAACGCATTTAAGAGGCTCCCAGACATTGACCTGCATGTGCAAATTTCAATAGATGGGATGCGAAAGTTCCATGATAAGTTTAGGGGTGTTCCGGGAATTTTCGACAAAGCCGTAGAAAGCGTAAAAATGCTTAATGAATTGAAGAAAAAATATCCGGGGCTTCACAGTTATGTTATTACAACAATTACAAACAAGAATTACAGAGAAGTTAAGCCATTGATAAAATTTGTCAAGACCTTGCATGTTGACCACAAGTTCCAGCTAGTTAGGGGCGCCCATTTTAGTGTTTTTAATATAAATCCAAAGGTTTTAAGTGACTTTGACCCAGAGGACAAGGAAGTTTTGCTTCCTACTTTTGACCAGATGTGGGAGATTTACAAAATTTTGGACACTTTGGAGTATGAAGATCCGTTATATAAAGAAATTCAAAAGTTAAAGTTCAAGTATTCAATAGAGATGCTTCAGCACAAGAGACCAGCAGTTAAATGCTTAGCCGGTAAATTAGATGGGGTTCTTTATCCTGACGGAAAGGTTGCAATTTGTGAAATGACAAAGCCGTTTGCAAATGTTCGCGACTTTAACTACAACTTTAAAAAGCTTTGGAATTCTGCGGAAGCAAATGAAATGAGAAAACAGACGAGAGCTTGTTTCTGCACGCACTCCTGCAACTTGGTTGACTCAATGGTTTATGATGACAAAACCCTGATAAGATTAGCAAACAATGGTTAAAAACATCTTGATTCTTGAAAACGAAACGGATTTTGGCAAGTTTAGGCAGAAAATTGAAAGAGGCACTTTAGTAATATATAAGAAAAATATTTCAAACACCAAAGGATTTTTAAAAAATGACATTCAGAACTATAGGAAACAAATTGAGGAGGATATAAGTAAAAAAGCGCTCGATTTCTTAAATTTTTGGTCAAACCGGACACTCGAAAATGGGAAGTCCTTAAGAGAGATGCTTGAGATAACAGAGCCATACTCTTGGTGGTGGTTTATTGACAGATGGCTTCACAGAACACCATACTACAGAAACAGTTTGGTTGAAATTTTTGAGGACATAGAACTTCTTAAATTAATTATTTCTGTTGAAAAGCCAAGTAAAATCGTAGTAGAAGATGCAAACACACTTCTTGGGAAAGTTGCTGAAAAAATTTGCAAATTGAAAGAGATTAAATTTGACTACCTAAAAAAATCGACCTCATTTTCAGGTTTTATTGAATCTGCAAAGCCGTACTTTGTTGAGGCGTACCTCAAGAACTTAAAATTTTTCCTTAGGCACCTGTTTTCAAAATTGCTAGTTAGAAAAGAAAGAAAAGGAAAGATTTTAGTTGTTACATATGGAGATTGCTGGACAACAATTTCAGTCCCTGAAGGAAAGACAAAAAAAGGCGACAGGGTTTCACAACAGGTTATTGACTACTTAATGAAAAAGCACAAGATTTCAGGAATTGACTACGATTGGACTCCGACAGTAGGTGTTAAAAAAATAATTGAAAAGAGATACTTTAACACGCCTTTTGAATATTACTATGACAAAAACACAAAAGAAAGGATCAAAAAAGATAGGAAAAAAATATTGGAGGGATGGGATTTCTTGAAAAAGAGTGACATTTTTAAAAATACATTGAATTATAGTGGGGTTGACCTCTGGCCATTTTTAAAAAATAGGATAAAATTTGCATTTAAGAAGAGATTGCCAAGTTTTGCAAAAGATTTTGAAACAACAAGGAGTGCAATTGAAAAAATTAAGCCAAAAGTTCTTTTTATGACATTTGAGGCAAACGCCCTTGGGAGGGCAATAGTGATTGCCGCCCGCAAAAACAGAGTCAAAGTAGTGGCGATGCAACATGGGATGATTAAGCCATATCATCCGGCGTATTATCACTTAAAAGAGGATTTGAAAAGTTATCCAATACCAGACATAACTGCAGTTTATGGCCCGATTGACAAGAAAATTTTAACAGAAAATAGTTTTTATCCAAAAAGCAAAGTTGTTGTAACTGGCTCGCCAAGATATGATATTTTTGCAAATCCGGAGAGGTTCTTTAACAAAGAAAAAGTTTACAAAGAGCTGGGCATTGAACCTGAGAAAAAATTAGTGGTGTGGGCAACCCAGCCAATTCCAATAGAATATGCAAAGAAACTTCCTGGAGCAATTTTTGAAGCAGTAAAAGAATTTAAGGAGATTTATTTAGTTGCAAAACTGCATCCACGTGATCAACTAAAAAACTTTTACGAGGAAGTTGCAAAAGAAAAAGGGGCTGAGGTTTCTTTAATTGGAACCCAAATGGACACAAATGAATTGCTTTATTCCTGCGAGTTAATGTTAACGGCTTGGTCAACAACTGCACTTGAAGCAATGATTTTAAATAAGCCAGTGATAACTATAAACCCAACTGGAAAGCCTGATCCAGTACCTTATGCAAAAAGCGGCGCTGCTATTGGAGTTTATGACCTCAGCAAATTAAAAAGTGCAATAAAAGGTGCTTTATACAACAAAAACATAAGGAAAAAACTAGAGGAGAGAAGGAAAAAGTTTGTCTATGAGCGCGTTTACAAAATAGACGGGAAGGCAACTGAACGCGTTTGCAAATTGATAGAAAAATGGTAAAACAACAATCATACCATGAAGTTTGGGACCTGAAAAGAAAGTTAAGAGAAGAACTAAAAATAGGGCTTGACTTACCCTATCGACTTTATAGATTGAGATGGGACATTGCAGGAAAATACAAGATCCCATTTAGTTTTCCTACACATATTGATTTAGAGAGCACATCCTTTTGCAACTTAAGGTGTATAATGTGCTTCCAAAGCACTGCACCAAATTCTTTTAAGAAAGGGTACATGGACTTTAAATTGTTCAAGAAAATAATTGACGAGGGCTCTAAAAATGGATTAAAATCAATAAAGTTAAACTGGAGAGGAGAACCACTTATGCATCCAAAAATTGTGGACATGGTAAGATATGCAAAAGAAAAGGGTGTTATTGAGGTTATGTTTAATACCAATGGGCAGCTCCTAACTGAAAAACTTGCAAAGGGGCTGATAGATGCTGGGCTTGACAAGATTATTTTCTCAATGGACGGTGCAACAAAGAAAACATATGAGAAAATTAGACGTGGTGCAGATTATGATATTCTTGTGAACAACATAAAAAGGATGATTAACCTAAGAAATGAGAGAAAACTTAGAAAGCCGTTTGTTAGGGTTCAGACAGTTAAAATGCAGGACACTGCAAAAGAGATCAACAAATTTGTTGAGATGTGGAGGCCAATTGTTGATTATATAGCAGTTTTAGATTACTCAAATCGCGGTGAGAAGGACAGCCGCGGAATAAAAACTGAGTGGTATCCTACTGGCAGGCTTCCTTGCCCGCAGCCATTCCAAAGATTAATGGTTGCATTTGACGGGACTGCACTTCCTTGCTGCTTTGACTGGATGAACTTGAACCCAGTTGGAGATGCAAATAAGCAAACAATTAAAGAAATTTGGAATGGCGAGCCGCTTAGAAAGTTTAGGCAAATGCACAAGGAAAGAAGATTAAACGAGATTCCGCTTTGCAAGAACTGCACTTTGAAGATTAGTTATGACTGGAAGAAAAAGAAAGTAAATGAAAATTAAAATTTCTAGAAAATTTATTGGAGAAAACCAGAGAGTTTACATAATTGGTGAGATTGCTTCCGCGCACGAGGGCAAGATTTCAATTTTAAAGAAACTGATTAAAGCAGGCTCTAAAACAGGTGTAGATGCATTAAAAGTGCAAATTTTTAAAGCAGATGAGCTTGTTGCTAAAAGCCATCCAAAACACAAATCTTTTCATGAAATTGAGCTAACTGAAGAGGAGTGGAAAGAAGCATTTTCATATGCAAAGGAATTAAATGTAAAACTAATTGCTGATGTTTTTGACCTTCCGAGTTTAAACATTGCCAAAAAGCTTGGCGCGATTGCATTTAAGATTCATTCAACAAACTTAACAAACCCATACATGCTTAAAGCAGTTGCTAAAAAGAAAAAGCCAATTTTTCTAGGAGTTGGCGGCTCAACTTTAAATGAGATTGGATATGCAATTAGTGAGATAAGAAAAAATGGGAATAGTAAAATAATTTTAATGCATGGATTCCAGGGGAACCCTACAAAAATTGAAAACACAAACTTAAAAGCAATTAAAACTTTGAGGGAAAAATTTAACCTGCCAGTAGGGATTTCTGACCACGTAGATGCTGACTCTGAACTTGCTTTTATAGTTCCATTGGTGGCAATTGGATTCGGTGCTTGTGTAATTGAAAAGCACTTTACTTTAGATCGGTCAAAGAAAGGCAGGGATTACTATTCTTCTTTAAATCCAAAAGAATTGGAAAGATTTGTTAAACTTGTAAGGGAAGTTGAGAGGGCAATCGGCACTGGGAAAATTGTTCTTAGCAAGCAGGAAAAAGGATACAGGAAGATTATGAAAAAGTCAATTGTTGCTAGGGAGGATATTGACAAAAACGAAAAAATAACGCTTAAAAAAATTGCTTTTAAGAGAGCAATGCACGGCTTAAGCCCAAAAGATGCCAACAGAGTAATTGGAAAAAGAGCAAAGAAAAAAATCAAAAAGGACCAGCCAATAACGCTTGGTTTAGTAAGATGAAAGTTGCGATTTTAATTGCCGTAAGGTTGAAATCAACGCGCCTTCCGAGGAAAGCACTAGAGAAGATAGGATCGCAAACATTAATTGAACACTTAATTGACCGCTTGAAAAAGTGCAAAAAAGCCGACGAGATTATTTTGTGCACATCAACTCATCCTGATGACCAGATTTTATTGAGGTATGCAGAAAAGAAAGGAATTAAAATTTTTGCCGGCTCTGAAGAGGATGTTCTTGAGAGATTCATAAAAGCTGCTGAGAGTGTGAATGCAGACGTTATTGTAAGAGTAACAGGAGACAATCCATTGACAGATCCAGAATATATAGACAGAATGATTGAAAAACAGAGAGAGACAAATGCAGAGTATGTTTACACAGAAGGGCTCCCACGCGGGACAAAGGCAGAGGTTATGACTGTTGATGCCTTGAGAAAAGCACATGAACTTGCTTATGATCCAAACCAAAGCGAATACATGACTCTTTATTTCAAAACAAATTTCTTTAAGGTAGAAAAAGTGGAAGCAGATGAAAGTGTTAAACGCCCCGGTTACAGGTTAACAATTGACACCCCAGAAGACTTAAATCTAATGAGAGAGATTGAGAAAAAACTTGGAAAGGACTTGTACGAAATAAAATTAAAGGAAATTATTGAGCTACTTGATAAAAATCCTGAACTTAGAAAAATAAATTTAAGCGTAAGACCAAGGAATATAGGAAAAGAGATTGTTAAAACCTGTGAAGGCCCTAAAATTAAAATTACAATAAAAGACAATGAATAAGCCAAAAGTAAGCATCATCATAACAGCGCACAATTATGCAAAGTACTTGAAAGAGTGCATAGATTCTGCGCTAAATCAAAATTTTGACAACTACGAGATTGTTATTGTAGATGACGGGAGCACTGATGAGACGCCAAGAATATTGAAAAGATACAAGAAGAGATACCCAAGGAAAATAAAGATTGTAACACTTAACGGCGTTGGGCTTGCCGCTGCCTCAAATGCAGGGATTAAAGCATCTAAAGGAGAGTACATAATTAGGCTTGATGCGGATGATTATTTTGACGAGAATATTTTGCTTGTTGAAAGCAACTACTTAGACAGGCATCCTGAAATCGGAATGGTCTATGCAGATTACTTTGAAATTGATGATGAAGGAGTTTTAATTAGTTATAAGCGGTTAATGAAACTTGGCAAAGAAATAAAAACATTGGATAGGCCCCCACTTGCAGCTGGGGCAATGTATAGAAGAAAATGCTATGATGCAGTCGGAGGATATAACGAAGCACTGAGGTATCAGGAAGATTATGATTTTTGGACAAAGTTCACTAAGAAGTTCAAAGTCCATAACATAAACTTGCCTTTAATGTATTACAGAAGGCATTCTGGCAGTATGTCAACAAACATGAAACCTAAAATGGCTGCCAGAAGAGATATAAAAAAGAGAATTGCAAACATAAAAATAGGAGACCATAAGATTTTAGCGATAGTACCGGCAAGAGCGAAATCAAGGATAAAAGGGAAACTTGCTTTGAGAAAACTTGGCAGAAAGCCCCTAATTGCATATACAATTGAAGAAGCAAAGAAATGCAAACTAATTGACCGGCTGATTGTTTCTACAGATGATGAAGAAATTGCTGAAGTTGCAAAGAGATATGGGGCAGAAGTTCCATTTTTAAGGCCGAAGAAATTAGCAAGTTTTGGCGTTGGAATTGAAGCCGTTGTAAAACACACGTTAGATTACTTAAAAAAAGAAGAGGGATGGACCCCAGATATTGTTGCAGTATTACATGTCCCAAACCCATTTAAAAAAGAGGAACACATCACGGAAGCAATAAATACCCTGATGATTTATGACACTGACTCGGTTATTAGCGTTACAGAAGACGAACATTTCTTCTGGAAGCCAGGAAAGCATGGGTTAGAACCAGTCACATTTAGAAAGCGACTTTTAAAGAAAGACAGAGAAACTATGTATAGGGAAAATGGGGCTATATATGTATTTAAACCTGAAAACTTGAAAACCGGAGACATTCTTGGGAACAGTGTTGGGAATATCTTGATGGATAAGGAAGAATCACTCCATATTGAATCTGAATTTGATTTCTGGTTGGCTAAACAGATAATAAAGAAACATAATGAAAAAAATTAAGGTTCTTGCAGTTATACCTGCGAGAGGCGGCTCAAAAGGGCTTCCTAGGAAGAATATTAGAAATCTTGCAAATAAGCCCCTAATTGCACATGCAATTGAAGAAGCAAAGAAATGCAAACTAATTGACCGACTGATTGTTTCTACAGACGATGAAGAAATTGCTGAAGTTGCAAAGAGATATGGGGCAGAGGTCCCATTTTTAAGGCCGAAGGAACTTGCAACAGATGAAATTTCAATAATCCCTGTTTTAAAACACACTATTGAATTTTTTGAAAGCAATGGATATGCAATTGAAAACATAGTTTCAATTCAACCAAATAACCCATTAATTACAACTGAGGAGATAGGTAAGATAATTGAGAAACTACTTAATACTAATTGTGATTCAGTAGTTTCCATTGTTAAAATGCACGAGCACCCCTACAGAGCTATGAAATTGGAGGGAGATAAATTAAAACCATTGTTTCCAGAGCATGAGAAGTATTTGCAAAGGCAAGACCTTCCTGAATTTTACAGATTTAGCGGTGCGATATATGCAAGAAAAGCAGAACTAATAAAAAACTGGAATGGAAAGGACTTTGCACTTGGAGATGATGTCAGAGGCGTTGTAGTTGATGAAAAAAAGGCAATTGATATCCATACGGAAATTGACTTAAAGCTTGCTGAACTTTTAATTAAGGATGAAAATAGGTAATTTTGATATTGGAGAAAGAACATTTGTAATTGCAGAAATTGGGAGCAACCACAACGGAGACTTTGAGACTGCAAAAAAATTAATTAGAGAAGCAAAAAATTCTGGAGCAGATGCTGTTAAGTTTCAAACATACAAAGCAGAAAAGTTAATTGTGCCAGATGCAGAAACACTTTCGCATGCAGGTACACACAAAACACAATTTGAGAGGTTCAAAAGCTTGCAGTTTACTGATGGACAGTGGATAGAACTTTCTGAACTTGCAAAAAAAGAGGGGTTGGTGTTTTTGTCAACCCCTTTTGATGAGGAAAGCGCAGATTTTCTAGACAAGATTGTTCCTGCTTTTAAGATAGCATCTGGAGACTTGACAAATTTGCCATTAATTGAGCATGTTGCCAAAAAAGGAAAGCCAATAATTTTATCAACAGGTCTTTCAACAACAGAAGAAATTGAAAAAATTGTTGAAAAGATTCCAAAAGACCAGTTAATTTTACTTCACTGCATTGCGGCATACCCAACACCAGTTGAGGAAGCAAATCTAAGAGCAATACCATTCCTAAAAGAAAAATTTAAGGTCCCTGTTGGATATTCCGACCACACCATAGGCAACTTGGCTTGTGAAATTGCAGTTGCACTTGGGGCTTGCGTAATTGAAAAGCATTTTACTTTTGACAAAAACCAGCCATTCGGAGACCATAAACTCTCAGCAGATCCAGGCGATATGAGAGAACTCATCGGTAAGATTAGGGAGATTGAAAAGGAAAGGAGTGTTGAGAAAATTGACATTGATAAAGAGTTTCTTGAAACAATTTTAGGAAAATACGAAAAAAAACCAGTTCCTTCTGAAAAAGAGATGATTAAGAAAATGCGAAGAAGTTTGCACGCAGCACAGGACATTCCTGCAGGAGCTTTGCTGAAAAGAGAAATGATGATAGCGCTTCGCCCTGCGGATGGAATTTCACCACTGGATATACACAGGGTAATTGGAAAAACTGCAAAGAAAGCGATAAAACGATATGATGCTATTAAATGGGAAGATTTGGAATAACTACTCCCACCAACTTATAAAGTAGTGCTTCATTGCTTTTATGAAATTTTGATTCTTGCTTATTGCAACTTCTTTTAAGAAAGGAAGCGCACGCGCCTCATCAACTGAGAAAATAACTGCAGTTGAATCAACTAAGGTCATTCTGAGAGGCATCTCCTGAGCAAACTTTATTTCTGCCCCAAGTTTCTTTAAATTGTTTATAACTTCTCTTTGCATTTTTTTAGAATTTTCTGGTAGGCGTTTAGGATTAGTGAGGATTACCTTTAATTTAGCACCTTGCTTTACTGCAGAATTTAACTCATTTAAAATTTGAGGTAGATAGCCAAGAACGCCACTCATAATATAGATCCATTTCTTTGCAGATTTTATAAGCGCTCTTGTTTCCAGTTCAGATGTCTCACCAGCAGGCATTAGCTCAAAAAAACTACTCTTTGCTTTCAGTGGCTTTGCTTTTTCAAACACAATATTTAGATCAGTTACTAAATTATTTTTTAAATCAGACAAGATTTTAATTTCCTTGGTTCTTATCTCATTTCTCCAGTTAATTATATTTTGTAAGGATTCGTTTGGGCTGAGCACGATATACTTAGTTGGCCTGCCTGGCTTTTTTCTAATTGCACCCATCTCAAGCAATTCATCTAGAACCCCATAAATTCTTGCTTTTGGGACATCAACTACTTTAATTAACTCTCCTGCGGTTCCCTCCCCAATTGAGAACATTCCAGCCAATGCCTTTGCTTGATATTCAGTTAACTCAAACCTAAGCAATTCCCTACTTATTTTCTCAATTTCAGTTTTAATTTTAACCACCTTTTTTAGTTAGATAGCAACATTTAAATATTATTACTTTATTTAATAGTAAATACTGGTATATAAAAGTAACTCAAAAAAGGAGTAACTAATATGGACATAGAAAAACTGAATCAAGAATATCTAAACAAAAACCCACAGGAAATAATAAAGTGGGCAGTTGAAAATATAGACAACATCTCATTTGCATGTAGTTATGGGGCGGAAGATGTTGTGATATATGACATGCTTGTAAAGATAAAGCCAGATGCAAAGATTTTTTATCTGGACACTGGATTGCTCTTTAAAGAAACCTATGAACTTATTGACAAAATGAAGGAGAGATATGGAAATGGAGAACATGTCATAAGATACGCTACGGACTTGACACTTGAAGAACAAGCTGAGAGATATGGACCTGAATTATGGAAAAGAGACCCAAACCTTTGCTGTAATTTAAGAAAAGTTGAGCCACTTAAAAAGGCACTTGCTAAATTAGACGCATGGATAACGGGAATTAGAAGAGAGCAAAGCCCTACGAGAGCAAATGCAGGTGCAATTGAATGGGACAAAAAGTTTGGCCTTATAAAAGTTAATCCTCTTGTTATGTGGACATTTGACGATGTTTGGGACTACATACACAAGAATAATGTTCCATACAACCCATTACATGACCAAAATTATCCAAGCATTGGGTGCTGGCCTTGCACAAAGCCCGTGAAACCAGGGGAAGATTTCAGGGCAGGCAGATGGGCTGGCTTTAAAAAGACAGAATGTGGGCTTCACAAATGAGAAAAAAACAGACTCCGGTTGGTGGAAAATTAGTAAATAGAAAACTTAAAGGGAATGCTAAAAAACGGGCTCTTGAACAATACAAAGAACTTCCAAAGATAACTATTTCTAGAGATATTGCAGCAACTGTTGAGATGATTGCAACTGGTGTTTTAAGCCCAGTTGAAGGATTTATGGGACAAGAGGATTACCAAAGCGTTCTGGATAATATGCGATTGGCAAATGGGATCGTTTGGACAATGCCACAAATTTTTGCTCCAAAAGTGAAACACGAAGGGTTTTTAAAAGAACTTAAAGAGGGACAAGACGTTGCACTTGTAGACAAGAAAGAAGAACCGATTGCAATTTTACATTTGGATGAAAAGTTCACATATAATAAGAAAGAGCAAGCTGAAAAAATATTTACAACGACAGACAGGGAGCACCCAGGAGTTGACAACATATTTAGGAATATGGGAGATGTTTGCCTTGCTGGAAAAGTAGACCTTATTGAAAGACCTTCGTGGGGACCATTTGAGCAGTACAGGCTTGAACCAGAAGACACTTGGAGAATCTTTTACGAAGAAAATAAGTGGAGAACTGTTGCAGGATTCCAAACTGCAAACCCTGTTCATCGTGGGCACGAATACTTGCAAAAATGTGCACTTGAATTACTTGATGGGTTGTTTATTCATCCAATTGTGGAAACAACCAGAAAAGAATACTTTAGAAATGAATTCAGGATGAAGGCATATGAAGTTGCAATTAACTTGTATTACCCAAAAGAAAGGGTAGTTTTAGCACCATTAAGAGTAACAATGAACTATGCTGGACCAAGAGAAGCCATTTTGCATGCACTGATAAGGAGAAACTTTGGATGCACACACATGATTCTTGGGAGAGATCACGCAGGATTTAGAGATTATTACAGCAAGTATGCCGCCCAAGAATTATTTGAAAAAATAGGGGAAGATGAGTTAGGTATTGAGCCAATGTTCTTTAGGCACGCATTTTATTGCGCAAGATGTGGATCAATGGCAACAGAAAAAACATGCCCACATGGACCAGAATACCACATTACCTCAAGTGGAACAGGGATAAGAGACCTTATTAGATATGGGTACATCCCTCCAAAGGAAGTTACAAGGCCAGAAGTAACTCAGATTGCAATGCAAGGGATCCAACCAAAAGGCACAGATGAGGGAGGGATGGCAATTAAAATGCCAGGAGTAACTGTTAAAGGATTGTTCCCATATTATTTGACACACTATAAGTTGGGGGGATATAAACGGGATAAACCTCTTGATCCAACAGAACTTACAATAAAAGATTTAGAAGCGGCTTTACGCGACGCTCGTGAAAATGCAAGCGAGATTTACTCAAAAGTGTATTGGGAGATTGCACATGCATTTGACATATCCAGGAACATTGCAGATAAGTGTAAAAGTGAAGCGCTTGAGATTTCAAGAGAGATCCAGATGAGCTTAATAAAAATGCTTGAAGAAAAGTTAAAATATGCTGAAGAGCAAGTTGATGACAAATTTATGTATCAAGATAAGAAGGAAACACTAAAAGAACTTGAAACTGCAAAAAAAATTCTTGAGATGATACCTAAACCGATTGATGATAAACGATTAAAGGAACGGGTATGGAACCCGTTGGATTACGATGAGTACAGGAGGTAAATAAAATGACAATATTACTTACTGGAATAGACGGATATATGGGCTGGCCAGTAGCATTAAGACTTTCCAAAGAGTTTCACGACGAGAAAATCGTAGGCGTTGACAATCTTGGAAGAAGAGCATGGGTTGAGGAAGGTGGTGCCACTTCAATAATTCCAATAGAAAGCATGGAAAAAAGGATTGAAAGAGCAAAAGAACTTGGATACGACAACATAATTTTTGAAAAAGGGGATTTAGTGGACCAGGATTTTGTATATAAATTAATTGAAAAGTATGAGCCAGATACAATTCTTCACTTGGCTGCACAACCATCGGCTCCATATTCACAAATAGATGGAAAGCATGCACATTACACACAGAAAAACGATGTTTTAAGTGGCGTTAATTTGATGTGGGCCTTGAAAGAAAAGAAAATGGAAAATGTCCACTTTATAGAGACCACTACCACAGGAGTTTACGGAGCTCCAAACTTGCAAATTCCAGAGGGGTACATTGAAGCAATTGACCGGTTAGGAAGAAAAGACAAGTTGCCATATCCTTGCATGGCTGGCTCCTGGTATCACGTAACAAAGGGATTTGACGCAATAAACATGCGGCTTTTCAACATGCAAACAGGGATAACCACTACAGACCTAAGGACATCTATTGTTTATGGCATAGACACCATTGAAACTAAAGAAGACCCGGCACTTGCAACTAGATTTGATATTGACTTTTACTTTGGGACATTGTTTAATAGGTGGACTTCAATGGCAGTTGTTGGATATCCACTGATAGTTTATGGAACCGGGAATCAGATAAAGCCATTTATCCATCTCGAAGATAGCGTTCAATCTACGGTCAATGCTGTAAAAATCAACAAGGATGGAAAGTTAAGGGTGTTTAACCAGACCACAGAGGACATAACAATAAAGTACCTTGCAGAGCAAATAAAAGATGCGGCATCCAGCG
>JALTGF010000024.1 GCA_027077325.1 archaeon | reverse complement strand
TTCTTTTTAGTTTCCTTTTTCTTGGTTTTCTTTACTTCTTTCTTTTTCATTACAGCCCTTTATTAAACCTAAATCCTTTTAATAGTTTTTCCATTGATCTCTTGTTCTTGCCAAATCTCTTCATCATTTTTTTAGTAAAATTGTAGTGCTTAATTAATGCTCTGACTTCTTCAACACTGCTTCCTGCGCCCTTTGCAATTCTCTCAACTCGTGATCTGTCTAAGACGTCTGGGTTCTCAAGTTCATATGGGGTCATTGAATCCATAATGTATGTAAATCTGTTAATTTTCTCCTGTGAAAGTTGTAGTTTGTCTTCAGAAATATCTGCCCCAAAGCCCATTGGGAGCATCTCAAAAATCTTTTTAAGTGGCCCCATTTTTCTCATGCCTTGAATCTGAGTATAGAGGTCTTTTAAGGTAAACTTCCCTTTTGTTATATTCTCCGTAAAGCCCTCTCCTCCTTCTTTAAATATCTCTTGCGTTTTCTTTATGAGTGTTTCGAGGTCTCCCATCCCTAAAAGTTTTGAAATAAACTTAGTTGGGTTAAACTCTTCAAAATCATCAAGTTTTTCTCCGAGCCCTACAAACTTTATTGGAACGCCAAGTGATGCACAGGCAGAAAGCGCCCCACCGCCTTTTGCGCTTGAATCCAGTTTTGTAAGTATAACCCCATCAATTCCAACTATATCGTTAAATTCTTTTGCTTGCTCAGCTGCCTTTTGCCCAATGTCTGCTGGCAGAACCAAAAGTTTCTCGTTTGGAGAGACGATTTTGCTTATCTTCTTTAACTCTTCGCCAAGTTCCTTGTCAAATGCATCGCGCCCGGCGGAATCAACAATAACTACATCGTAATCCTTTACTTTTCCAAGTTCGGACTTCAAAATTTTTACAGGGTTTTTCTCTTTTGGGTTTCCGTAAACATCTATATTTGCTTCTTCTCCAAGTTGTCTTAACTGCTCAAAAGCAGCTGGCCTCCAAACATCTGTTCCAATTAGTGCAACTTTTAACCCTTTCTTTGACAAGTACTTTCCAAGCTTAGCACAGGTTGTTGTCTTTCCAGAGCCAAAGAGACCTACAAGCATTATCTTGTCTTTACCTTTTAATTCAAGGCTCTCTTGCTTTCCAGCAAGCGCATTTAAAAGCTCTTCATAGACAATCCTAACTATGTGCTCCCTTGGGCTAACCCCTGGTGTTGGCTTTTCTTCGGAAGCTCTTTTCTTTATTCTCTCACTTAGGTCAAAAACAAGTTTGACATTCACGTCTGAACTTAGCAAAGCGCGCTGAATGTCCTTTATTGTGGCTTCAAGAGTTTCCTTGTCAATATATCCAGCTCTCGCTATTTTCCTTAAAGATTCTCTAAGTGCTTTCCCAAGTTTTTCAAGTGCCATACTAACTTTCTTTTGTTTCTTGTATTAAAATGTGTTGCCTCTGTACTCTCCGCTATAAAGTTCTTTCCTGTGCGCTTCTAATGTTTCAACTGGCTTTCCTGCAAATTCCGCGGCAGTTTCAACCTTAATCTCTTGCTTTTCTGCTTCTCTAAAAACAGGTGCAATTCTTTCTTTCCATTTTAAGTCCCGCAACAAGTGATGGTCAACAACAAAAGA
>JALTGF010000023.1 GCA_027077325.1 archaeon | reverse complement strand
CAATGTTCAAAATTTAAAACAAGTTTTGGTCATTTGGATTTTAGTTATTTGGATTTGTTTAGGATTTAGGGTTTTGAATTTAGGATTTATTTCAGGTTTCGTGCTTCGAATTTCGTGCTTCGAATTTCCTTGCGCGAAGCACAAGGTCTGGGAGGGCATCTCCCGAAGTTACGCCCAGATTTTTTGCCGAGTTCCTTAAAGAGGTTTAACCCGTTCCCCTGAGGCTACTCGCCTCGCCCACCTGTGACGGTTTTCGGTACGGCTTCTATAAACTCAAACCCTTAGAGGATTTTCTTGAAAATTCACTTAGTTGACTCCTCCGGTAACCCGAAGTTGCCTCAAATTCTTGATCTGCCATTTAAGGCAGAATTTAGGATTTTCCTAAACTCAATCTTGAATTCAAGGACAGAAAACCATTAATCTGCTCAACCTTGTAAACTTTGTCACCCCATCGGTAATTTATAGAAAGGCTGGAATATTAACCAGCTATCCTTCGGCTGCGGTTTTCACCATGACCTTAGGCCCGCCTAACCCTTGGATGATTTTCATTGCCAAGGAAACCTTAGGCTTACGGGGATCCGATTTCTCATCGGATTTGCGATTACTCATGCCCACATTCTCTCTCCTGTCCGCTCCAGCAAACCTTACGATTCACCTTCAGCGCGAACAAGATGCTCTCCTACCACACCATCGCTCCTCGCTTTCACTCGTCGCTTTCCCGATACAAAATTACAAATGGACGCTAATACTGCAAATTTATTTTTTCGCCGCATTTAAACGTATTCATATTTTTCGCATCGCGGTACTCCGAGCAAAAGTGAGAAGCGATGATATCTATGGCTTCGGTATTCTGCTTAGGCCCGCAAATCTTCGGCGCCTTCTACATCGAATAGTGGGTTGTTACACACTCTTTAAAGGATGGCTACTTCTGAGCCAACCTTCTATCTGTCTTAGGTAGAAGACCTCCTTAAGTTCCACTTAGCAGAAATTTTGGGACCTTAGCCGATAGTCAGGACTCTTCTCCTCTCGACTGATGGAGCTTGTCCCCCATAGTCTGACTCCCTTTCTTAACCTGCCGGTATTCGGAGTTTGACTGAAAGGCTGGGATAAATCCCTTTACCTCTCAACCAGTGCTCTACCCCCAGCAGGAAACAAAAGAGGCTAGCCCTAAAGCTATTTCGGAGAGAACCAGCTATTTCCAGACTCGATTAGCTTTTCACTCCTTGACCCAAATCATCCAAGAGTTTTGAACGGCTCATTGGTTCGGGCCTCTTCCTACATTTCTGCAGGATTCACCCTGTTCAGGCCAAGCTCGTCTGGTTTCGGGTCTTACCCATTCCACCTAACCGCCCTTTTAAGACTCGGTTTCCCTACGCTTTCATCCCTCAGGACTTAAGCTTAACAGCGGAATAAGTAAAGTCGTGGGCTCATTCTTCAATAGGCACAGCGTCACACCTCGCTACTGCTCGGTGTTCCCAAATCCGAAATTCTAATATCGAAATCCGAAACAAATAATCTTAAATTTAAATTCTAAATCCTAATATCTAAATCCTAAACAATTTCAAAATTCCAATGTTCAAAATTTAAAACAAGTTTTGGTCATT
>JALTGF010000022.1 GCA_027077325.1 archaeon | reverse complement strand
ACATCTCATACGATCGTATGACTTTTGTTGCCAATCAGGATTTTAGGATTTGTCCATCAAATTCTCATTCTCAAAAAACCAAAAAATAATAGGGATTACTAATTTTATCTCATATTCATTAAAATAAACCGAGCTATTAGGTATCATAACAAATGATTATAATTTTTTATAATAAATTGATATGAAATTTTTAGAATTTCCGAAAAAGACCTCAAATGACTATCCCGAGACGTTAAGCCATTTTTAATTAGTTCTAAAAATGCCCAGAGGATAGAGAAATTTAATTTATGGTTGAGTAGCTAAATGGATTGAAAGAAGAAATGAAAGTAAATATTTAAGAGAGCATGAAGTTTGATCTGTGTTTTTTAGCTAAACTACGCTTTGATTATAGTATACTTACTTGTATCTTCCATTAATCTTTTCTATTTTATTTTTTAACGCCAGCCGCAGCGCGTTATCCAAGATAAGAGCGAGCGAAGCGAGCGACATTTTGGATAACGTTAGGGATAAAAGAAGTTTTTCTGGAATGTAGCGGAAGAAAAATTTGGGTGAAGCCCGAGCCGAGGGCTGAACCGTATATCCCTTGTTAGGCGAGGGTCGGCGTAGTGAAACGAAGCCGAAGCGCAGCGCCCCCTTGGGTTAGCGGACAGAAACCTAATCAGTGGCTGCCTCTCTCCCAGAAACATCATTACTGCCTCTGTAAGCACGTTTAAGTTTTTGCGTCTCTGGTGTAATTTCGATTCTTGGTGCAAGAACAACATATCTTGAGCCAGCAAATTTTGCTTTGAAGTCTTTCATCCATCCATGATGGCTCAATACTCCATGATGGTCAAAACCAACAACAGAAACACCGCTCCTATCATAGCTACCAGAAAGTAAAAACGTCCAGTAAGTATCATCGGGGAAATTGCCGAACTTGTCTTTGAAGGTAGCAACGAACGCTAAATAGCGACGGAAGTCCATGCCTTTCAAGCCCTCATCTTCGTAAATACGAAGGGCGTTTTGACCACTTGTATAAAGCAATTCAGGAGTTTTGTTTGCACTTGTAATAAACCATTGATCTTCAGAGGTCATAACATTGCGAATCATTCGCTCATTATTAAAATCAACATTAGTTTTAATGCCAAAACGCTCTGCCAATTCTTGCATGGACAGACCTGCGGGTAGATAAACTAGCAGTTCGTTTGTTTTTTCAAGTTCGGCAATTTCCTCTTTGGTAAATGGGCAAGGAGAGGCAGCCACCGAACCATATAATCTTTGCACGTATTTTTCTAAGTTCATAATAGTTGTAACTATAGAGTAATTTATAAAAGTTTCTGTCCGCTAATTACGCCTAACTCGTTTTTATGCAGAATTGTTTCAGTATAAAAGTAAATTATTGTATTTTATACGGAGTTATGATACACTTTTTGTGTATTCATAAATCTAATCAAATTGTAGCATAAATAATTCAAAAAAGCAATGAAAAAGCCTTGTCTAATACAAAATGAGTGTGAATTTCAGATTTTAATCTTTGGCAACATTTCGGCGCCGATCGTATGACTTTTGTTGCCAATCAAAATTTTAGGATTTGTCCATCAAATTCTCATTCTCAAAAAACCAAAAAA
>JALTGF010000021.1 GCA_027077325.1 archaeon | reverse complement strand
GAATCGAAAACAATTTATCCGGGAACGGATCTGCAACTTGTTTACGAGATGCTGTGATTTTTTTTAGAGGGACAATTGGACGACTTGGTGTCACCGCAACTTCCCATAAGTCAAGAGTTCTGAAGTTAGAAGATAAGTACGCCCAAGATACACTAAAAAATAATGTATTTGGCGACTTGACTTTCCTATGACAGGGGGGAATGGAGCCGCAAGGCTCCTGACCTACCCGATATTTCCTCACAACCACAGAATATTTTCCAATAACCCAATATATATTTGTGCACAATGAACACTATTGAAATTCCTTTTAACAAATTTATTGGTATCAAAAAGCCAGATAATCAAGATCAATTTCTACTGAAGCTACCAGCCTCAGAAAATTTGGAGAATCACCTTGGCACTGTACACGCTAGTGCTCAATTTGCCTTAGCCGAAGTTTGCAGTGGCGAGTTACTTCTTAAATTATTTGAAAACCACACAAAGAACATAGTCCCAGTTGTACGTAAAGTTGAAACTAAATTTAAAAATCCCGCCAAAGGTCAATTATTCTCTTCAGCTACACTTCTAGGAAACAAGGAGGAAATTATTGAAAAATTGGAGAAGAAAAGCCGAGTAATCATCCCTGTTGATATCAAAATAATGGATAAAGAACACAAAATAACCATGACAGCAAAAATTGAGTGGTTCATTCAAAAAATATAATAATTGAACCACCCTTGAAAATTGTACCACATTGAGCTATAGTTTGGGCATGAAGAAATTATCTACAAAATGGTTTACGAAATGGGCTAGGAAGTCTGGTCTAAAAAACGAGAATATGATCCAAGCCATAGAAAATTTAGAAAATGATCTCTCCACCGCAAATTTAGGGAGTTGTCTTTATAAAGTAAGGGTCAACCGACCTCACAGTGGCAAAAGTTCAGGCTTTAGAACTATTGTAGTATACAAAGAAAACGATAAAGCTATTTTTCTATATGGCTTCGGCAAAAAGGAAAAAGATAATATAAACCAAGCAGAGTTAAAGTATTTCAAGAAACTCGGTAAGGATTTAATATCTTTGAACAAAGATCAAATTAAAAAATCGATAGAGCAACAAATTTTATTTGAATTGGAGGTAGGCAAATGAGAGATTCAATAAAAAAATCAATAAGAGAAACAGTTCAAGACCTTATGGATTCAGGAATTAAGACATCTTTCACCTCAAAAGAGTTAAACTCTCTTGGGGTCAATATCCCTGACATACAGTTATCTACAATCCAGATTAAAGAGATCAGAGAGCAAATGAACCTAAGTCAAACTGTTTTTGCCAAATTACTCAATGTTAGCCCTTCGTGTATTCGGCAATGGGAGCAAGGGAAAAGGCATCCAACCGGAGCCACACAAGTCCTCCTGGAGCTATTAAAGAAAACCCCAAACTTGCTTGACTATCGCCTTAGTGCTTAACAATAAAATAGGTAACATCGAAAACCCCAATAGAACAAGTCAATTCACTTGACCCACGAGCACGGTGCGCCAGGCAAAGCCGGGTGCTTCTTGTGAGGTGAAAGTCCTCATCAGGTAAGGGTTAGCCACCCACCTGTACCGAGTTTTGCGTCTGTTGCGGAGATAG
>JALTGF010000020.1 GCA_027077325.1 archaeon | reverse complement strand
CTCCTCCTCTTCCTCTAAGACCCGACTTCGTAATTATTTCTATTATCTCCTCAGGTTTCATTTGAAGAGCCTTCTTCAGCGCTTCATAACCCCCTACCTCTATGTACTCGTCTATACTTTCTGGATTTATGTAACCAGAGTTCTCTAAAACTATCTTTTTTTGCTTTGCAAAGTAGCCATCAACATCCCATGTTTTTCTTACACCATTCTCATACCAATCTTTCTTGACAATCCATTCCTCTATAGGTTTGCCGTTAATAACATGCTCTTCTAAAATCTTTCGCACTTTTTGAGGAGTAACATTGCCATAGGTGATAATCTCGTTTTCAGTTATTATATCAACAAGTGGCTCTCTATAACACATTCCAACACAGCCCACAATTTTCAGTGGAATAGCAATGCCCTTCTCTTTTAACTCTTTTTCCAGTGCTGTATAAGTCTCTTTTGCTCCTGCAGCAATTCCACAAGAGTTCATACCTACAGATATAGCCTTAATCATTCCAGTTCACCTTTTTTAAGTTTTTTCATAAGTTTTCTAACTTTCTCAGGCGTTAATTTTCCGTAAACTTTGCCATTTATCATTATTACAGGTGCTAAACTGCAACAACCAAGACAGGCAACTCTTTCTAAAGTAACCAAACCATCTTTCGTTGTCTGTCCCTCTTCAATGCCAAATTCTTCTTTGATGGCTTCAGAGATATTTACAGCACCATTTACGTGGCATGCTGTTCCATGACATATCTTTATTACGTATTTTCCGAGCGGTTCAAACCTGAACTGTGCATAAAAAGTGGCTACACCATAAACCCTACTTAAGGGAACTCCCAAGTACTTTGAAATTTCTTGGAGTGCTTCTTTGGGAAGATAACCAAAATTTTCTTGCGTTTTCTGCAGCAGTGGAATCAAGGAACTTGAACTCTTCTCATATTTATATATGTACCCAAGATTCATCTAACCACCCCTAAGGTAACACATTCAGAGGATCACACCTTTTTATGTGCTGTCTCAAACATAGCATCAGGGGGGAATAGGATAAGAGGATTTAATAATTTTCTTAAAGGTTCTAAAATTAAGAATAAATTTTTCTCAAAGCATCTCCCGCTGCCTTTAAAGTAGCCGGTGCTGTAGGTGCAGGAGTCAAGAGAGGATGTGTTCCTATCTGAAGAGTAGCATATCTAGCAGCCGTATATCCACTTTCAATAGCAAAGCCTATCAAGTTTATCATTTCTCCTACAGTATTACCACCAGCAATCTGTGCCCCCAAGAAAAATCCCCCTTGTTTGGTAAATAATAATTTTGCATAAATTTTTTTTGTTCCAGGTAATGTTCCCGGATGCTTATCAACTACCTCACTTCCCCCCACTACATACTCAAAACCTTCTCTCTTTGCCTGTCTTTCAATTAATCCTGCGGCCCCCAGTGCAATATCCCCTACTTTAGTGGCAAAAATTCCCAGGGTTCCTCTGAATTGTTTAAATGCTTTTATCTTATAGAGATTCGCTCCTGCAATTCTTGCTTCAGCGGTAGCCACTGAGGCCAGCATAACAGGTTTTTCCTCTCTCGTGAAAAAGTCTCTCTTTTCAGCACAATCACCAACAGCAAAAACATCTG
>JALTGF010000019.1 GCA_027077325.1 archaeon | reverse complement strand
AAACTCAACTATAAACCATAACGGCGGCAGTGGTATCTCTGCCTACTATGGCAGATATGCTTCAATTAAAAATAACACTTTTGAATCAAATGGTGGCAGTGGGGTGGCTTTGAAATACTCTTCTTATGGCAATGTAACTAATAATAGAATTTACTCAAACAAGAAGGGCGTTTATGTTTATCATTACACATCTGGTGTCTCAATTGTAAATAATACTATTTCTCAGAGTAGTGATAAAAATATAGATCTCAACAAAGTATATAGCACTAATGTCATTAACAACACTATTGCTAATGGTTCATCCTATGGCATATATGTCTATTTTGGGCAGCCGTCCTATATCATCCACAATAAGATATATAATAATGTAAATGGTATCTTCATTAACGATTATGCCTCTAAAACAAATATAGAAAACAATTCTGTTTTTTCAAATCATGGATTTGGTATCGAAATAGGGTGGGCTGGGAATCACGTAAGCCTCACGAACAACTCTATCTACAATAACAGTGGCATAAACTTTATGGTTTTGGGAAGCAATAGCAAAGATTATAATGTTACTGTGGCTCCTTCAAATAGAGTAAATAACTTCCCTATTATCTATCTTTTCAATGTTTCAGATGTTGTTGTCAATGCTAGCAATAAAACAGAACATATAACGGCTGCTTACTGCAAAAATATCACAATCTCTCATGTAAATATCAACAGTGGAGACCGCATTGGCCTAATTTCTACAAATTATAGCAAAATAGAATATTCTAATGTTCTCAATAGTTACCAAGGGATATACTTACAAGGAGGAGTACATGATCTCACTGCTGATAATAACAATATAAGTTCAAATCATCATGAAGGCATCTATACTGATGGTGTCTACCACTTAAATCTCATAAATAACACCATTTCAAATAACCACAAGCAGGGAATAGGGTACGGCACATTACATAATTCTTATATCTTCAATAACACGTTTTCTGGAAACTCCAAAGGATTTTGGGTAAATCCCAGTTATAACAATGTCATCTTAAACAATACAATCATCTCAAATTCTGAGGAGGGTATATACTTACAGGGGGGATCTCGTTATAATCTTATTGCAAATAATACTGTTGAATATAATTTGTATGGTATCCGATTTACCTATGGAAACTACAATAATGTTAGTGGTAATGTTGTTGCCAACAGTAGGTCAAAGTCTGGGATTGTACTAAAAAAATCTCAACATAATAATATTGTTGATAATATCGTCAATTCAAACCATCGTTCTGGTATCGCTCTGTGGTCTCAGTCATCCTATAATAATATCTCAAACAACACATTATCCTCCAACAATGTGTCTGGAATATCATTTGATGCATCTGCTCAAAATCGTGTATTAAACAATACCATTAACTCTAACCTTGATTATGGTGTAAGATTGTACAGGTCATCTAAAAATATGTTTGAGAATAATTCATTTAATAATAATGGGTGGTATAGCATCTTTATCAACTATCAATGTTCTGATTGTTATAAGTTAACTTATTATAATCAAACCATTAACACCACAAACAGGGCAAACGGCCTCCCTATCTACTACTTGCTTAATACCTCTGGCGTGACTTTTGATGGAAATTCAAATCCCACAAAATGTATCATTGCAGCATATTCCAACAATCTTACGCTCAAAAACTTGAATACTTCTGGGGGCGACCCAATCCAAATATTTTACTCAAACAATACTGTCATTGACTCTGTTGATTCATCGAATAACTCTCAGGGCTTAAATATTATAAATTCCAAAAATGTCACAATTTCAAATAGTGATTTCAATTTGAACACTCACCATGGGATTTACTTATTTAATAACACTGGAAACATAAACATAACTGGAAGTACAATATCATCAAATTCTCAAGATGGTGTTTTCCTAATCAATTCTCAAAACACATTTTTGGTGGGAAATACAATCTCTTCTAATGCATTAGACGGCGTTTATGCATATGATTCCTCAAATAACACTACGATTAAAAATAATTACATCAGTTCTAATTCAAGAAATGGTGTTTACTTGTACTACGCTTCAAATGGTAACACCTTGTCTGAAAATACAGAAGTAAACAACACTCTTGCTGGAATTTACCTTCACACCTCAAATAATAACACAATCTCAAATGAAACTGTTTTGGATAATGGATATGGTATCCTGTTATACTTCTCAAGTAATAACACAATAATCAACAACAATGTGACAAATAACACTTATGGAATATTCGTTTATAACTCCAGTAGCAATATCACGGATAACTTCACAAATACATCCTCAAAGGGAGATACTCTAAAGTGGACCCCTGAATATGTTCAAGGTTTTACTGGTGCTTTGTCGGATATAAATGTAACTACCCCTGGAAAGGCGCATTTTGCTATTACAGATAATATTCTCGGAAGTACTGGATATGCTCTTGCATCTGATTTTGCTGTTAGGGGTGATTTTGATGTTCAAGTGGATTTCTCAAACATAAGTATCCCTAATGTTGAAGACCCAGAATTTGGCATTGAGGTTGTGCCGAATAAATTGACAGAAGACCATGTGACTTATATAACCAGGGATTATTGTTGTCATAATCAGCTATACTGGGCTGTAATAAACAATTATGCAAAATACAAACTCAAAGCATCATCAGATACCTCTGGAAAATTCAGAATAACTAGAAGTCACATAGGTGAAATGTATAATTACAGTTGTTATTACTGGGATAACTCTGCTAATCGCTGGCATTTGGTAGTAAACGGCACTTTTAATTCATCTAAAGCTTCCTGGGTAAGCAGTGACCAGTATGTACATCTTTTCATAGGATCTTATAGTGCTCATCCAACATTGTCAGGTGACTTTGACAATTTCTATGCAAATAACACATTTTACTCATCATACAACAATACAATTTATAACAACTACATTGCCGATAATAATCAAACAAATGCTTACAATCCTGATGCTGAAGGCCAAAACAATTGGAATGTGACAAAAACACCTTCCACTAATATTTTAGGTGGTCCATACATTGCAGGAAATTACTGGAGCGATTATAATGGAACTGACACAAATGGCGATGGAATTGGTGATGTGGTTCCTTATACATCAGAAGGGCACATTTCTGTTGGTGGGGATTATGCACCTCTAGTCCCATATACCCTTCCTAAAACTTCCTCCTCAACTTCCTCTGGGGGCGGTGCAGCAGAAAGCGCTAGGACTGGTCCAACATTTTATGTGACATCCCCAGAAAATACAACTAACTCAACTTTCTTAGTAGAAGTTCAAAATTTAGACTCAGTGACTCTAAAAGATGTTTATTTAACCGTAACTGGTTTGCCTGATAATATCACCTACTCTGTTGTTCCCAGCGCAAAGTCATTAACACCCGGTGAATCCTTAAACTATTCAGTACACCTAAAGGGGATTAATACCCTAAGCAGCGGTAACTATAAGCTTACTATAATTGGCAAGGATGCAAATAACCTTGTAGGAGCTTCGGATACAACTATCCTTATAATCCCTTCTGTTGTGGAAAAAAAGCAAAGAGTGATACCAACTCCTGTCGTAGAGCCAACCAAAGAACAGCCAACAGGTGTTTCTTTTTACACCATTCTCTTACTTTTTGGAATTGCAGTTCTAATATTTGTATCTGTGCTCTACTTCCAGGTATATCTTGTTAAGCGCAGGGTATATTAAAAAGGTTTCCTCTCTTATTCACTTGGACTCTCTCTTTAAGCACTCCCTAACTTTCTCAAACTCTTCTTTTGAAATCAATGCATTTTCTAGGCCATATCCTAGGGTTTTAGACAATGTCGCTAAACTGTGCAACTTAACTAAATTCTCTTCTAAGGTTTCTTTTCCGCCTTGCTCCCTGTCAAAAACTACTAAGCAATTTTCAACAATTGCCCCTGTGTTTCTAATTCCATTAATAAAGTTCAATTTGCTTTTACCGTCTGTAATTAAATCCTCAACAAGAAGGACTTTCTGATTTTCTTTTAAAACACCCTCTATCTGCGCATTTTTTCCATACCCTTTTGGTTCTTTTCTTACATAAATCATTGGCAAACCTTTTTTTGCTGAAATCCACGCAGCAAAGGGAATGCCTGCGGTTGCCCCGCCTGCAATTACATCTGGATTTATTTTTTCTATGATTGGTGTGGCTTCCTTGGCAATTAAATCCATAATTTGCGGGTATGAAATTAGTTTTCTGCAGTCAATATAAATTGGGCTTAATTTTCCAGAAGCAAGCTTAAAAGGATTCTCAATATTTATTGAGATTGCTTTTGTGTCCCAAAAGATTTTTTCAAAGGTCATATTTTTACGGTTTTTAAATCTTGATATATCTTAAATCCCAAATCTTCAACAACACCATACCTAACTTCGCTAGGAAGTAAACTTATTAGGTATCCCCCCAATATTTTTTCGCTAGTTCCTATCACTTTTCTTTTTTTGTTAAACGGGAGAATCCCTACAACTAGTATCCCATTTGGGTCTTTTTTCTTTAATTCTCTTATTGAGGATTTAACAAGTTCCTTTACAGTATTATACTCTATGAGTGCAGGGGGGCCTCCCCCCTTTGCTTTTTCCGCTTTGCCTACTTTACTAGCCCTGCAAATTAGATACCCCCTCTCTTTCATTTCGTCAAAAGTCATATTCTCTAATGTCTCAAAAATTAAATTTGCAATTTCTGAAATTAGTAAGTTCTTATCAATGTACTTTTTGGTATCCTCAAACAATCCGTCTTCAATTACTTTCGTTTTTATTGCCTTTTTGTACCTCTCCTTTCCAAGAATTAGTTTGGCTTCTTCTTTTGAAAGGTCTACATTTTTTATCAGTTGCTTTACTTCTGTTTCCGTAACGAGTCTAGCTTCTTCTATGGCTTCTTTAAGTTTTATTCTACTAATTAAAATGTCAAACTTACTTCCTGCCATTAAAGCCCTCCAAGCATTCTACATACATCCTATTTACTATTTCAATTGGTTTTTCAGCTTGATAAATCGCCCTTCCTACTATTGGGTAATCTACTCCGGCGCGCACAGCTTCCTTTGCAGAGCCACCTTGTGCCCCAATTCCAGGGCTCATAAACTTAATATCTCTGCCTGTTTCTTCGGCCCATCCTTTATACATCTGTATGCTCTCTACTTTATTTCCCGGAACTACAAAATAATTAACTCCTAATTCAATGGCTTTCTCAAAAATCTTTTTGGATGTGTCTTCTTTTATGTACTCATTTGCGCCTTCGTGTGTCATTTCAAGCAAAACAATCGGCTCAACGCTTTTTTTCCTACAAGCATCTACAAAGGATTCTAAGCTTTTTGGCCCAGCGCCTTGTGGAACTGCTATTAAAAAATCAACGCCTGCTTCTGCAGAAGCATTTACCTGCCTTTCAACTATTGCAGGGATGTCCGTGCAGCCTTTCTGGTGGTCATAAATTATTGGCAAGTCTGTAAAAGTCCTTAATTCTGAAACAACTCCCTTAATTCCTACTTCCATCACTTGCAATGAACTGACTTTTAGGGCTGCAATTTTAGCAGAGACTTCTTTTAGATCTTTAACAAGGTTTACAGCATTTTCAATTGGCAGGTCTAAAGATAAAATTATAGATGGTGGTTTTTTAATATTATTCATCCTAACCTCTCACTTAATTTATCCACTTCAATCTATTTAAAGTTTCTAATTGGCTTTTGAACTGATTATTAAAGACGGTTTTTTCAATTAAACTTTAAATACTAAAAATCCTTATCAATTATTATGAGTAAACTTAAAGTTTCATTTGTTCTACTTGTCTCATTAATTATCCTAGTTTCATTGCTGCTTTTTGCGGTTCATTTTAACTTGCTTAAAAATGATTTTGGAGTTAAAGAACAATCACAAGTGGTTAAAACTGAACCAAGTTCGCCAATCAATGCTAGTGAACCTGCTATTGTTAATAAATCAAAGCCAGTTGAAAAACCAAACCCCGAGCAAGTTTACTTAGACAATTCCCAATACCTAAATATGAGCAACAATTTTGGGCTTTTTGAAACAAAACTACTCCGTGTTGGCTGGTTTGAAACTCCTGATGGATTAAAATTCAGGGCTGACATCTGGGTTAAAAATGCTGGCCACGACTTAGAAACATTTAGGCAAGAAGATGCCTTTATACGAGTAATCCCCAATCAAAAATATAATTATAGTGGTGGAACTTTTAATGGGATAAATATAACACCTGGAGAAGAACGTTCTGGTTATATCCTATTTAGTGGAGTGCCATATGACTTAAAAGGAAATATTACTCTCATAATTGGGACCTCAAAGGCATATTCCTCGATTTTCGGAATGCAACTATATAGTCCTCATGCGTATGAGCTTTACTTAGAGTAGGGTTGCGATAATGCAAAATCTAAAATATAAACCATATTTTAGATTCAACAGGTGTGTAAATAAATGGCAGAAAGAGGAATTCGTGAATATGATGCAAAGCATTTGCTTTCAAAGTACCTACACCTAGGTTTAAAGTGTGTCTTAGTTACTCCAAAAACAAATCTAAATTCTCTCTCAAAAAAGCACAAATGGCTTAGGTATAAAAAACTTGTTGTAAAACCAGACCAGCTTTTTGGAAAAAGAGGGAAGCACAATCTTGTTTTATTAAATGCAACCTTTGAAGATGCAAAAAAATTTATAAAACAGCAAATGGGGAAAGAAGTCAAAATTGGAAAGGCTACTGGAAAATTGACTCACTTCCTAATTGAACCTTTTGTGCCTCATAAAAAAGAATACTATGTTGCAATAAAATCTGCGCGAGAGTATGACTCAATCTTTTTCTCTTTGGAAGGCGGAATTAACATTGAAGAGAATTGGAATAAGGTGATTGAAATAAGAATTCCAATACTTGAGAAATTTAATAGAAAATTTGTAAAGTCTAAGCTTCCAAATATTGAAAATAAAGAAGCGCTTGTTAACTTTATTGAAAAACTCTATAATTTTTATGTGGATCTTGGATTTACCTATCTCGAGATTAATCCTTTTGCATTTGAAAATGGAAAGATAATCCCTCTTGACCTGGTTGCAAAACTTGATGACACCTCTGCTTTTGAAAACCAGTCAAAATGGGGAAACATTGAGTTTCCAGTGCCATTTGGAAGAACTTTCTCAAAGGAAGAGCAGTATATAAAAGGTATGGATGAAAAGAGCGGGGCCTCATTAAAGCTGACAATCTTAAACCCGCATGGAAAAATTTGGACATTGGTTGCCGGCGGAGGTGCAAGTGTCATTTATGCGGATACTATAACAGATCTTGGTTATGGGAATGAGCTTGCAAATTATGGAGAATACAGTGGAAACCCAAGCACTGCGGAAACTTATGAATATGCAAGAACCGTTCTTGATTTAATGACTCGCGATAATAAGCCTGGAAAAATCCTCATAATTGGTGGTGGTATTGCCAATTTTACTGATGTTGCAAAAACATTTAAGGGAATAATCATGGCGCTTCACGAGTTTGCTCCAAAGTTAAGAAAGCTTAAAGTTAAAATTTATGTAAGGCGCGGTGGGCCAAATTATAAAGAAGGCCTTGCTCAAATGAGAAAACTTGGGGATGAAATAAAAGTTCCAATTGAGGTTTATGGTCCTGAAACACATATGACAAAAATTGTTTCAATGGCTTTGAGGAAAAAATGAACACATATGAACTCTTTAATGAAAAAACGCAAGCAATTGTGTTTGGAAATCAGAAAAAAGCAATCCAAAGAATGCTTGACTTTGATTATGTCTGCAAAAGAAAAACACCAAGTGTTGCTTGTGTCATAAATCCAAATCGCGCGGGATATGTGAAGGCCTTTTTTGGGAAAAAGGAAATTTTGATTCCTATGTATAAAACCTTGGATGAAGCTGTGAAAAAGCATTCCAATGCAGATGTTGTGATTAACTTCTCATCTTTCAGGTCGGCATTTCCAACAACGATGAGTGCTCTTAAAAAGAAGGGCATAAGAACAATTGCAATAATTGCGGAAGGAGTTCCAGAAAGAAAAGAGCGAATTCTTGCAGCAGAAGCAAAGAAACTTGGAAAAGTGATAATTGGGCCTGCGACAGTTGGCGGCATTGCTCCGGGCAGGTTTAAAATTGGAAATGCTGCAGGGACAATTGAAAACATAATTGGTTCAAAACTTTACAGGCCTGGCTCTGTTGGTTTTGTCTCAAAATCTGGCGGGATGCTAAATGAAATGCTAAATGTTATTGCAAGAAACTCTGATGGCATTTACGAGGGTATTGCAATTGGCGGGGATGTTTATCCTGGTTCAACTTTGCTTGACCATTTGCTAAGGTTTGAGGCAAATCCAAAAATAAAAATGCTTGTTTGTCTTGGCGAGCTTGGGGGACTTGAAGAGTACAAAATTGTGGATGCCCTAAAATCTGGAAAAATAAAGAAACCATTAGTAATGTGGGTAACCGGAACTTGTGCAAAAGTTTTTAAGACCTCTGTCCAGTTTGGGCATGCTGGTGCAAAAGCCAGTTCAGAACTTGAGACTGCAGATGCTAAAAATAAAGCACTAAAAAAAGCCGGAGCAGTTGTTCCAAATTCCTTTGATGATTTTGGCGAAAAAATTGCAATGGTTTACAATAAGTTAAAGAAGCAAGGAAAAATCAAGGAAGTAAAAGAGCCAATGGAAATCCCAAAGGTTCCAATGGATTACAAAAAAGCAATTGCGCAGGGATTAGTAAGAAAGCCAACTAATATTGTCTCCTCAATTTCAGACGATCGCGGAGAGGAGCCAACTTATTATAATGTTCTAATGAGTGACCTCTTTAAGAAGGGATATTCTATCGGTGATGTAATCTCATTGCTTTGGTTTAAGAAAAAACTTCCAAAATATGCCTCAAAGTTCATTGAAATGACAATAATGATCACTGCTGACCACGGGCCTGCGGTTTCAGGGGCGCACAATGCAATTGTGGCAGCACGTGCTGGAAAAGACATTACTGCTGCTCTTTCCTCAGGAATATTGACAATCGGACCAAGATTTGGCGGTGCATTGAATGATGCTGCCCGCTACTTTAAGCATGCAGTTGATTCTAGGATGACCCCTCGAGAGTTTGTAGACGATATGAAAGCAAAAGGGATCTATATCCCTGGGATCGGTCACCGAATAAAAAGCGTGAAAAACCCTGACAAGCGAGTTGAAATTTTGAAAAAATATGCACGAAAGCACTTCAAGAAAACAAAGTATCTGGACTTTGCCTTAAAGGTTGAAAAAATAACTACTGCAAAGAAAGGGAATCTAATCCTAAACGTTGATGGGTGCCTTGCAGTTTTGTTCCTTGACTTGTTTGAAAGTTGTGGGAAATTTACAAAAGAGGAAATAAATGAAATTGTCAACGAAGGGTATCTAAATGCTTTCTTTGTTCTCGGGAGAAGCATCGGGATGATTGGGCACATCCTTGACCAGTACAGGTTAAGACAAGGACTTTACAGGCATCCCTGGGATGACATCCTTTACTTAAAGGACTAACTAAATTTTTGCAATTCTCTTGCTTGCTTTCTTTCTAATCTGCCTTACTTGATTTACTAGTTTTTGCCAGACTTTTTTTGGGCTTACTGCTACATACGCATAGCACGGTCTTTCCCTTACTGTGCTGACTCTTTTTATATACCCCAACGCTAAGAGTTCTTTCAAGTATTTTCTAACTGTTCTTTCTGAATATTTTAGAGAATTGCAAATCTCCCTAACTGTAAGTGCTCTTTTCTTTTCAACAAATAAAAAGTAGATGTCTATGTTTGCAGGCTCAAAATTAATAAACCTAAATATCTCCTTTAGAAGCTCCTTTGGGTTTTCTTCTGCTTCTACTTTCTCCCCAAGTATTGAAAGCGATTCTCTTGTCATGCTCTTAATCTCTAAGTTCTGTTATTTATATACTTTTTTATGCATATATGTGGAACTATCTAGTTCATATGTCTCGCAATGAAAGTTCAAAAATATATATAAACTAAACCTACAGTGTTTTCTTGAGAGATGGGAAAAACACTCGCATATAAAATCCTAGAATCACACCTTGTGGAGGGCTCATTAAAGCCAGGATCTGAAATTGGAATAAAAGTTGATCAAACTTTAACCCAGGATGCAACTGGAACAATGGCATACCTCCAATTCGAAGCTCTTGGAATCCCAAGAGTAAAAACTGAGTTATCCGTAAGTTACATAGACCACAACACATTGCAGACTGGTTTTGAAAATGCAGACGACCACAGATTTCTCCAAAGTGTTGCTGCGAAGTATGGACTCGTGCTCTCAAAACCAGGGAATGGAATTTGTCATCAATTGCATTTAGAAAGATTTTCAATCCCTGGAAAAACTTTGCTTGGCTCTGATTCTCATACTCCAACCTCTGGTGGTGTTGGGATGATTGCAATTGGTGCTGGTGGCTTAGATGTTGCGGTTGCAATGGGAGGTGGCCTTTTTTACTTGAAGTGTCCAGAAGTCATTGGGGTAAAACTTACTGGAAAATTACCTGGTTGGGTTGCTGCAAAGGATGTGATCCTCGAAATTTTAAGAAGAATAGGTGTAAAAGGGGGTCGTGGAAAAATCCTCGAATACTTTGGACCTGGTGTTAAAACTTTGAGCGTTCCTGAAAGGGCGACAATAACAAATATGGGAACTGAAACTGGCGCAACAACTTCTATTTTTCCATCAGATGAGATAACTAAGGAATTCTTTGAAAAAGAAAGTCGTGTTAAGGATTGGAAAGAGTTAAAAGCAGATCCAGATGCAGAATATTCTGAAATAATTGAAATCAACTTAAGTGAACTTGAGCCCTTAATCGCCAAGCCATCAAGCCCAGGAAATGTTGTCCCTGTGAAGGAAGTTGAGGGTTTGGAAGTTCAACAAGTTTGTGTTGGCTCCTGTACGAATTCTTCATTTAAGGACTTAATGACTGCTGCAAAAATCCTAAAAGGGAGAAAAGTTAGCCCCAAAGTTTCAATGACTGTGAGCCCTGGATCTAAGCAAGTGCTTGAAGAAATTACTAAAAATGGTGCCTTGGTTTATTTCCTAGAAGCTGGTGCGAGAATGCTTGAATGTGCTTGTGGTCCTTGCATAGGAATGGGGCAATCCCCTCCAACGGGTGCAATTTCTGTAAGAACTTTTAACAGAAACTTTAAAGGAAGATCTGGAACAAAAGACGACCAAGTTTACCTAAGCAGTGTTGAAACTGCAGTTGCTTGTGCAATTAATGGAAAGATTACAGATCCTAGGTCACTTGGTGATTACCCAAAAGTTGAGCTTCCAGAAAAATTTGAGATTGATAACTCCTTATTTATTTGGCCTCCTGAAAATGGAGAAAACATTAAAATCATAAGAGGCCCCAATATAAAATCATTGCCTATAAAGGAACCGCTTTCTGTTAGTTTATCTGGAAAAATTCTGATAAAGGTTGGGGATGACATAAGCACAGATGAGATAATGCCCGCGGGTTCAAAAATACTCCCATTGAGAAGCAATTTGCCAGCAATAAGTAATTTTGTATTCTCAAGGGTTGACCCTGATTTTGTAAAGAGGGCAAAGGAAAACAACGGTGGCTTTATCATTGGTGGGGAAAACTATGGCCAGGGATCAAGCCGAGAGCATGCGGCTCTTGCACCAATGTATCTTGGCATTAAAGCAGTTATTGCAAAGTCATTTGCCAGAATCCACAAAGCAAATCTTATCAATTTTGGAATTGTTCCGCTTGAATTTGTTAATAAAAATGACTATGACCAAATCGATAAAGACGATGAGATTGAAATTCCTGACATTAGAAAGCACTTTGAGACAGGAGATTCTGAATTCATCATCAAGAATAAAACAAAAGGCATTGAAATAAAAGTCAAGCCTGACCTAGGTGAAAGGATGAAAGAAATAATCCTAGAGGGCGGACTGCTAAACTACACAAAGAGGAAGCATAATAATGGAATTCAAACTTTATAAACCGCCAGAAGAAGGCGAACTAATTCAGTTCAAAGAGGGGAAGCCAATCACCCCAGATAATCCAATAATCTGCCGAATTCGGGGAGATGGAATTGGTGTTGATATCAGCCCAGCTGCTGAGATTGTCTTTAATGCAGCAGTTGAGAGGGCATATGGCGGAAAAAGAAAGGTTGTTTGGTTTGATCTCCTTGCAGGTGAAGAGGCAATTGCAAAAGGCCTTGACCCTTTGCCGCAGGAAACAATTGATGCAATCAGCTATTTTAAAGTTGCAATTAAAGGGCCATTAACAACGCCTGTTGGCGGTGGCTATAGAAGTTTGAATGTCACATTAAGGCAGGTTCTTGACTTATACTGCTGCGTTAGGCCGGTCCGGTATTATCCTGGTGTCCCAAGCCCTATGAAACGCCCTGACTTGCTAAACATTGTTGTCTTTAGAGAAAATACGGAAGATGTTTATGCAGGAATTGAGTGGGCAAAAGATACGCCAGAAGCAAAAAAAGTTATTGAATTTCTGAAAAATGAGATGAATGTAAAAGTGCGAAATGATTCTGGAATTGGGATAAAGCCAATAAGTGAATACGCATCAAAGCGGCTTGTCCGTGCTGCGATTAATTATGCAATTAAGCACAATCGAAAATCTGTAACCTTAGTCCACAAGGGAAATATTATGAAATATACGGAAGGTGCCTTTAGGGAATGGGGTTATGAAGTTGCAAAAGATGAGTTTTCTGGTATAACTGTAACTGAAAAAGAAATTAAGGATGGTGCATCTGCAGAGGGCAAAATTGTTATCAAAGACAGAATTGCAGATGCAATGTTTCAGCAATTGCTTTTAAGACCAAATGAGTATGATGTTATTGCAACGCCAAACCTAAATGGCGACTATGTAAGTGATGCTTGCGCTGCTCAAGTTGGCGGTCTTGGAATGGCTCCGGGGGCAAATATAAACTATGAAAATGGCAAGGCAATTTTTGAGGCAACACACGGTTCTGCACCAAAGCATGCCGGGAAGGATGAGGTAAATCCAAGTTCGCTGATACTCTCTGGTGCTATGATGTTTCAGTATCTTGGCTGGACAGAAGTTAGTGATTTAATCATTAAAGGAATTGAAGGTGCGATTAAAAGCAAAAAAGTTACCTATGACTTGGCTAGGCAAATTGAAGGCGCGACAAAAGTGAAATGTTCGGAGTTTGCAAGAGAAATTGTCAATAATATGGATTAAATTAATAAACTTCTCTCATTTATCTCTAATTATGTCAAAGGGAAAACAAGTTAAACTTCAGCGCTCAATTGGGCTTTTTGAGGCAACTCTTTGTGGAGTTGGTATTGTTCTCGGTGCTGGAATTTATGTTTTAGTTGGAAAAGCAGCAGGTCTTGCCGGGAATGCTGTTTGGATCTCCTTCATTCTTGCAGCACTTGTTTCTTTATTTACTGGCTTAAGTTATTCTGAACTTTCCTCAATGTTTCCGCGCGCTGGTGCAGAATATGTTTATACTGAAAATGCATTTGGAAGGCATGCAGCATTTCTTGTTGGATTTCTGTTAGTTTCAGGAATAACTATCGCGTCGTCTGCAGTATCTCTTGGTTTTGCAGGATATTTCAATGCAATCTTTCACACCCCTATTATTCCAACAGCAATTGCTTTAATACTTGCCTGTACTGCAATCTTGCTTTATGGTGTCAAACAATCGGCAGGCCTTGGTGCCCTTTTTACTTTGGTTGAAGCAACTGGCCTTTTTATAATAATCGCAATTGGTCTGCCTCATCTTGGTTCTATAAACTTTATGATAATGCCCTTTGGAATAAAGGGTGTTTTTAGTGCAGCGGCTTTGATATTTTTTGCATACATAGGTTTTGAAGAAATAGTAAATATGGCTGAAGAGGTTAAGAATCCCACTAGAAATATCCCTCTTGCGGTTCTTTTGTCAATTGCAATCACAACTGTTATTTATGTTCTCGTTGCGCTTGCGGCAGTTAGTGTTCTTGGGTGGCAAGAGCTTGGAGCATCAACCTCCCCCTTAGCAGATGTAGCTGCTGTCGTATTTGGTCAAAAAATTTTTACAATAATCGCAGTAATAGCACTTTTTTCAACTTCAAACACGGTTCTTTTGATTTTATTAGCAAATTCTCGATTAGCTTATGGAATGGCAAGAGATGGTTCTTTCCCAAAAATATTCTCTTGGATTCATCCAAGAAGAAAAACTCCTTGGGCAACAATTTTGGCAATTTCTGGATTTTCAATTTTGTTCCTATTCTTTGGCGGGCTTGAGGCAATTGCAGATTTGACAAATCTAGCAATTTTCATAACTTTCATAATAATAAATGGCAGTGTTATAATGCTCAGGTTTACGCATCCAAATGCATCAAGACCATTTAAAATTCCATTATCAGTTGGGAGGCTTCCCCTGGTGCCCGTATTCGGCTTGTTGATAAACCTCTTTATGATTTCCTATATTGAGTTAAAGGTTCTTATTTATGGATTCATATTTTTGATTTTTGCATTTCTATTGTACGAAGTGATGTCTAGGCTAAAAATGGTACGGTGAATAATCAAAAATTATTTATATCTTCCAAAGCTCTGTTATGATAATGAGCACAATAATTGAAACTATAATAATACGAAATTAGTTTCAGCTGGCCCTCTGTGCTCCTTTTCGAAAAGTTTATGGGGCACCGAGAGGTCTATAAGTTAATAAATAAAAACTCTCTATGTATGAGCAATGGAAAGATTTAATCCTCAAGAAATAGAAAAGAAAGTTTCCTCCTACTGGGAAGAAAATTCAATTTATGAGAAAGTAAAGAAACTGCACGAAGCAGACGAGCGCTTTTATTTTAATGACGGGCCACCTTACACAACTGGCTCAATTCATCTAGGCACGGCTTGGAACAAGGTCCTAAAAGATTCCTTTTTAAGGTACAAGCGAATGCAGGGCTATAATGTGCACGACCAGCCCGGCTTTGACATGCACGGACTTCCAATTGAAGTAAAAGTTGAGGAAAATCTTGGAATTAAGAACAAAAAAGAGATTATTGAAAAAATTGGGATGGATAATTTTATTGAAAAGTGTAAAGCGTTTGCTTTAAAAAATCTTGATATGATGGCTGAGCAATTTAAGAAGCTTGGGGTGTGGATGGATTGGAAGCACCCATATCGAACGCTTGACAATTCTTATATCGAAGGCGCTTGGTGGTCTCTCAAAAAAGCACATGAAAATGGATTGCTTTACCAAGGGCCTAAAGTTGTTACTTGGTGCCCAAGATGTGCAACTGCCCTTGCAAAGCACGAACTTGACTACAAGACTGTTTCAGAAAATTCAGTATTTGTTAAATTTAAAATTGAGGGAAAAGAAAACGAGTATGTTTTAATTTGGACAACAACGCCCTGGACACTGCCCTCAAATATGTTTGTTGCAGTTCATCCTGACCTCGATTATGTTCGCGTTCAAGTGGAAGACGAGGTATGGATATTGGCAAAAGGTTTAGTTCATGCGCTTCTTGGTGTTATTGGAAAAAAATATCACATAATTGAAGAATTTAAAGGAACAAAATTGCATGGACTCAGGTATGTTCATCCATTCCTTGAAGAAGTTCCAAAGCAAAAGGAGTTTAGAAGTGAAATTGAAAACGCTCACAGAATCCTAACAGTTGGAGATGACATCTTCCCTGACTTTGTAACCTTAAGTGCCGGTTCTGGTTGTGTTCATTGTGCGCCAGGAACGGGCCCAGAGGACTTTGAAGTTGGAAAACATTACAATATTCCAGCATTTTGTCCAGTAGATGAGAATGGTATCTTTACAAAAGATGCTGGAAAATATATTGGTCTAAGGGCAAAAAAAGATGACGGAAAAATCATTAATGATCTGAAAGAAAAAGGGCTACTTGTTTTTGAATCGAAGGTCGAGCACGAATACCCACACTGCTGGAGGTGCAAAAGCCCAGTTATATTTAGGGCAACTGATCAATGGTACCTCGGCGTTTCTAAGTTAAAAGACAAATTAATTGAAGAAAATAAAAATGTTAAGTGGGTTCCAGAATGGGCGGGATCTAAGTGGTTTAGGGACTGGCTTGAAAACTTGCAGGACTGGTGCATCTCTCGCCAGAGGTTTTGGGGAATTCCCCTCCCAATATGGAAATGCAAGAATGGGCATATCAAGGTAATTGGCTCTCGCGAGGAACTTGGACAGGAAGTTAAGGACTTGCACAGGCCTTGGATTGATCAAGTAAAATTAAAATGCGATGTTTGCGGAGAAGAAATGCAAAGAGTTCCTGACATTCTTGATGTGTGGCTTGACTCCGGGGCTGCAATTTGGGCATCTCTTGGTTTCCCAAAGAACAAGGAAGAGTTTGATAAGTGGTGGCCTGCAGACTTCATTACGGAAGGAAAGGACCAAATCCGCGGATGGTTTAACTCCTTAATGTGCTTAAGTGTGGCTTCTCACGGCATATCCCCTTACAAGTCTGTTTATATGCATGGGTTTGTTGCAGATGAAAAAGGCATGAAAATGAGCAAGTCCGTTGGAAACATTGTAAGTCCTGAAGAGGTAATTAAAAAGGTTGGCGCAGATGGATGGCGTTTATATTGCCTCGCGGCGGCAAATCCAGGTGAGGACTTAAAGTTTAACTGGAAGGACCTAGATGAGTCCTACCGCGCCCTAAATACTCTTTGGAACACTTTTCAGTTTTCAAAATATATGGAACTTGAAGATTTCAATCCAGAGGAATTCTCTCTAGATCCAGAAAAGCTAAAACCAGAAGACAAATGGATTCTTTCAAGAATAAACACGCTAACCCAAGATATAACACATGCTTTTGAGTCCTATATGTTCCCTGAAATTCCTGAAAAACTGCGGGTTTTCTTGGTGGAAGATCTATCCCGATGGTACATAAAATTAATAAGGAATCGGACCTGGGTTTCTGCAAAAGGAGAGGATAAGCTAATCGCGTTTAAGGTTTTGTATGATGTCTTAAAGAGGTTCTTACTCCTGGCGGTGCCTATAATTCCCTACCATACTGAAGAAATTTATCAAAACCTAGTAAGGAAATTTGAAAAGGAAAGCAAAGAGTCAATTCATATGTACAAATGGCCAGTGCCAGATGAAAACTTAATTCACCCTGAAATTGAAAAGTATATGGCAATTGCAAGAAGCATTATTGAATCTTCGAGGTTTGCAAGGGAAGAAGCAAAGATCAAACTCAGGTGGCCACTAAACGAACTGGCGGTGGATGGCGACGATGAAGTGAAGCAAGCCTTAGAAACCTTTAATGAAATCATAAAAGAACAGGCAAATGTAAAGAAATTAACCTTTGGCAATTCAAAGGGAGTTGAAAAAGAGTTTGGGTTTGGAAAACTTTACCTTGATACTGAAATAACTCAAGAAATTCGCGAAGAAGCAATGGCAAGAGAAGTAATGCGGGCAGTCCAAGTGCTTAGAAAAAAGAACAATTTCAAGGTTACTGATAAAATATCTTTAAATGTTTCAAGCAAGGACTCCTCTATTGTTGATGCCTTGCAAAAGTTTAGGAAGGAAATTGCTGAAAAGGTTGGAGCAAAAGATCTAAACATTTCCTCTGAAGAATCAAAAGGAGAGTTCAAGGGCTCCCTAAACTTTGAGGGGAAAGACATAATAATCTCATTTAATAAGGTTTAAATGGTGATACTATGACTAAATTCAAAAATAAACATGGCCATTATATCCGATGTGGCTCATGTGGTGGTTATGAGTTTAAAGAAGGCGAAACTATTGGAGGCGTAACCGCGTATATCTGCCAAACATGTGGTCATGTGGATTACTATGTTAAGGGCGTTCTCAAACCCTCTCGATAAAGGGCCCGTAGCTTAGCTTGGTGGAGCGTACGCCTTATATGGCGGCGTTTCAACGCCTGAGAAAGCGTAAGGTCTCGAGTTCAAATCTCGACGGGCCCACTTTTTGCTCAAAATGAAATCATCTACAAAACGTTATCTCATCTCGTTCCTTGTTGGATTTGGGAGCAGTATAATCTTTTTGCTATTCCCTCTTTATGCAAAAAAGTTGGGCGCAAATTATAGTTTGATTGGGCTCATTGTTTCAATTTATGCAATCTCTTCTGCTTTGACTTTCTATTTGGCGGGGCATTTCTCCGATTCAAAAGCGTTAAGAAAAAATCTAATTTCAACAGGGCTTGCATTGGTTACTCTTGCAGCAATCCTCCACTACTTTGCAAGTTCGCTTTTATTCTTAACTTTTGCCAGAATCCTGTATGGTCTTGGAATTGGGCTATACACCGGACCAATGATTGCCTATGTTGGGGGCACTGGCTCAAGAAAGGCAGTTGGAAGTTTTCTTGGCTTTCAAAGTTTGGGATGGGGGACTGGCGTTTTTATTGGCGGTTATTTGACAGGATTTTTTTCATTAAACTTTCTATTTGCAGTTTTTTCAGTGCCCTTCTTTATGGCTTTTATAATCTCATTACTAATTCATTATGAAAAAATTTCTAAAATTAAAATCCCCTTGGTTCCTATAAATTTAATTAAAAAGAACTCTGCCCTGTTTACTTCATTTCTCCTTAGAAATTTAGCTGCCCATGCAATTTGGATGCTTATGCCTCTTTATGTTGTTTTCTTGGGCGGGACGGCGGCTTTTGTTTCTTATCTTTTTGGCATAAATTCTTTTGTGCAGTTCTTTGTGATGAACCTGTCTGCAAGGGCAAAACTAAAAGATACGACTTTAATAAGGATTGGTCTGGTTGTTTCAATCTTTGTGTTTATACTTGTGGCTATAACTCCTTCCCTCCAGTGGTTAATCCCTATATTTTTCCTATTGGGCATTGCCTGGGGAACTCTTTATGTTGGTTCAAATACCTACCTCTTAAAAAAGAATATGGAAAAAGCAACAGTTGCCGGCTTGCTGCAATCGAGCCGAAGCATTGGTGTCATCCTTGGTCCGCCTCTCTCTGGGTTTCTTGTTTTATTTTTTGGCTTTAGAGCTACAATCTTAATAATCTCTGTTATCGCTTTTATTGCAATGCTTATCGGATTTAAGATAAAAGAGTGAGATACAAATATTTATTAATGGCATATCCCAAAAGAAAGGTACAAATCTGGCACAATATAAAAATGCCCCGGTAGTGTAGTCCGGTCAATCATTCCGCCCTTTCGAGGCGGAGACCCGGGTTCAAATGCTGTTGCTGTCGCTTCGTGCGTTCAGCATGGCTGAACATCCCGGCTGGGGCATATTGCGGGGGTTGCCAAGCCTGGTCAAAGGCGCAAGGTTTAGGGCCTTGTCCCTTAGTGGGTTCGCAGGTTCAAATGCCCGCTGCTGCGGGCGTAAGCGTGGGGCTTGTTGAAAGCTTTGCGTTCTGCCTTCGGCAGAAGCCCCACTAAAATTCGCGGTAGCGGCTGAAAATCCTGCCCCCCGCATCAAAATCTTTTTATATCTCTAAAGAGACTAATACCCCTTGGTGTTAAAAATGCCTGATTTACGCCCAAAAAGGGAAATTGCAGACAGAATAAACAAGCTTGTGAATTCAAAGGAAAATGTAGGCCCATTTAAAATTCGCGATGACCTAAAAAATTTTAGCAAACTCATTATAAAAGTTTCCGGTTCTAAAAAATATGAATTTGAGCTCTGTGTTGATTTGCTAAATTCATCCCAAAACAGTGCAGTTAAAGATTTGTTAAAAAAAGGCATTTATGAAGACATTAGTGTCTATGCTGCAGAAGGAAACCCGGTTATTATCTCTCTCCCTAAAGAGAAATATCTTGAATTTCTTGAAAATGCAAAACTAATCTAGTGCAACTCCTCTTTATTTTTTGGATCCCTAACTCATAAGTAATGTTTTTAGTATCATTAATCCTGCTGCAAATAGGAGTATTAATGCAAGCCCCAACCTCAAGTTTTTTTCACTAACTTTTGCATGCATGCGGGCTCCAATTTGAGAACCAGCTAGGATCACCGAACCAAACAAAATACATAACCTCCAGTCAATGCTACCGTTTGTCATATGCCCCAAAAATCCCATTGATGAAGCGACAAGAACAAGAACTGTGTTTGTTCCCATTGCAATTCGTATTGGCACTCCTCCAAGAAGCACAGCAATTGGAACAATTAGACCACCGCCAGATATGCCAATCATCCCCGCTAAGAACGCTGCTAACATAATCGGTACAATGAGGTACAAAATATGGACATTGTACTGCCCGCCACCAAATTCTCTGTGCCACACGCCAAATTTTCCAAGTTCTACCTTTTTGTTTTTATTTAAAAAAAGAAGGAACGCGGAAAATATCAAAAACGCTGCAAACACCACCTTAAGATACAGAGCAGACACTCCAACTGAGAAAAACCCCCCAAGAAATGACGAGCCGCCTACGATAATCGAAAGGATAACTGCAAGTTTCCAATCTATAAGCCGATGTTTTCTAGAATAAACAAAAATCATTGAAATGCTTTGTAAAAATATTAAAAACAAGCTAACTCCGGCAGCAGTATAGAACGAAATGCTTAGGAGCATAAGCATAACTGGAAGGTACAGCTCGCCCCCGCCCTTTCCAAACATTGAAAAAACCAGGGATATCACAAATATGAGTATTGCAGTTACAACAACTAATATCATTTTGCGTCTATTTGTGGTTATTCTTTAAATATCTTTTTTGATTTGAAAACTAATACCTAAACTGCAGCTTCTGCCGTTTAGAAAAATATATAAAAGTGCAAATTCATCCTAACAATATGAGAAGACATGTTTGGAAAGTGTTTGAATTTTCAGGCTGGTTTATTACACTTGTTGGAATAATCTTCGGGCTTTTGTATGCCAGCATGAGCATTGGAGTTGAGCTATATGGCGCAGGATTGCTCATTGTTTTGGGTATAATCTTTGTGCTTGTTGGCGAGTATCTAATCGGGGAATCTGAAAAGTCAAGGTATCTAATGGTGTGGAACGCGCTGTCCATTGGCGGGGCGTTTTCGCTTACTGTTGGAATAATCTGGATTTTGCTCCAGTTCCTGGAAGTCTATGAATCCTGGTTTGGAATCCTTGTACTGCTTGCCGTTGGAATTGGCCTGATAATAATTGGAGAAAGCATAAAAGTAGAAAAATGAGAACAACAAGATACGACTCAAAAAAAGTCTTGGCATTAACCATAGTTTTCCTATTCCTAATTATCTCAACTTATGCATCTGCAGCAAGGCCACAAGAGGCGCAAACTCAGCAAAAGCCGAGCCTTGCAATGCAATTTGTAAATAGTTTTACATGCATGGTAACGCAATGTGGATGGCCTGCTATTGTGTTCATAGTGCTGCCGGCAATTGCAGTTTATATTTGGAAGAAAGTGTTTAGCTGGGGATAAGGTTAAATACTTATTAATTCACTAAAATAATATCGGAGGGATTAAAATGCCAGAATTACCAACATTAAAGCTTACTTCAAACAAAATTGAGGATATTATCCTAGAAAGGATACCCGCAGTTGCTAAGGGAAAACTTAGTCCTAAAGCAATGCTTTCTCTGTCAGTTCCTAGTTTTAAGGTAGATTCACCTTATGTTGTTCCAGAAGAGCCAATTAAAAGAAAGGTTTTGTTTGGCAGCAATAAGGTATATCTAGAGGATGCAGAAAAACTCTTAGAAAAAATTAAGTCAGTTTCAGGCGGTATCTTGCCTGACTCAAGAATAGCAGAATTAGTTGGTGAATTTGGACGCGATAAAAAAGGTATTTTCAATTTGGTTAATCTTGAAAATGCAATTGTGCTTTATGTTTCTGAAAATATAAGGGAGGGAAAAGAACTCTTTGCAGATCCTGTATTCATAACACTAGTAAGGCTTTACTTTAGTGAGTATATTGGTGAACTTGCAGTTGTAGAGCAACTGCTAGCAACTCTCGGAGAGCGTGGTTTTGCAACTGGTTATCACATTTCACGGCTTCAAGATGAATACGAAGATATGGTCGAATGGGAAAAATTTGCCAGAATTTACAAAAACATAACCGGGCGAAAAATTGAGGTTGAAGCAGGAGTTAAAAAACTTAGAGAAGCAATTGAAGCAAGATTTAAAGAAACTCAAAAAAATGTCGCAGGCACAAAGGGCTCTGCTCAAAAATTACTGGCATTCTTGGAGAGAGCAGCCGCTGCAGCTTTCTCATATGTTGAAATGACCAGAAAGAAGCAACAGATACTTGATGCGGCAGGAACTTATGGTCACGTATGGGTTGAAGAAGGAAAAGGAGTGATCGATGTTGTCACTAAATACCTATCCAAGAAAGGAAATCCTGATGTTTTAGAAAACAAGGACTTTATAGAACTTTCAAGTATGCTTGGGATAGAAAACACGTTCAATCTAGTTGGAATTCAAAGCGCTTTAATGCAGATAATTGCCCAGGCCGTAGAGGATGATAAAGACATTGACGATTTAATTCTTGAAAGCCCATTGTTTACAACTTTGCTAAGGCTTTACTTTGCTGCATTAATTATGAAACTAGGGATAACCGAACTTATAATGACTGTCTTTGGAGAGGCAAAAGTTATGACTAGGCTCCGTGGAGGAAGGCTTTCAGATGACTTTGACGACTTAGTTAAGGTTGACTTCTACAAAGAATTAATTGAGGGAGCAAAAAAGGCAAAGTCGCAATAAAAATTGAGGACATCCCCTATTTTGTAAAAATCTAGGCAATTCTCTCTTCCTTAGCGGCAGTTTTCTTTAGCCCAGCACGGCGCCTGGTTACCCATGAATTTACGCCTTCTTCTTTAAGGATACTCTCTAATGCCTGTGCTGCTTTTATAAGTGCGCCCGGAGGTATGTGACTGTGAGTTGCTTTTGCTAATGGAATGACTATGCTATCTACTTGTTGCTTAATTCTTGCATCGACTTCTCGAATTCTTGCAGTTTCTTCCCCTAAACTTTCTCCAACTTTTTCAAAGTACTCACTGAGTTTCTTCCTAATGAGATAATACTGTGCAACATATCTTAGAATTGCAATTGTTGTAAGTATAGTGATGGTAAATTCTTCATCAACCTTTCTAATATCCTCAAAAATCTCGCTATAAACCTTTACTGCTTCTTCTTGTGGAATATCGCTTCTCTCTAAAACTTTTATCTTTTCAAGTCCATTCTCGAGTTTTTTTATGCCAGTCTTGATTGAAGTATGCAGGTCTCTGTGATGAATCGCAATTTCGTGAGCAACCCTATCTTCTATTGCTTCGATGTCTTCAATCTCCTCTTCAACATATTTTTCTAATTCTTCAATAACCTCTTTGTCTTCTCTTCCAGGAGATCCAATCTCTTCGAACTCTTCTTCCATATCTTTCTTATTAATTTCTTAACTTAAATCTCTTTCTATCGCCTAAATAAAGTATTTATTCTTAAAAACTATATGTAAAAATATGGACTTTGCCCTTGGGTCTGAAAGACAGTACCTAGATAACATTTTAAGACTTGTCAATTCTGCATCTTCTTTCTTAGATAAAATGCGCGCGTCTGAAATCCTTTACCTTTCATCAGGTTCAAAATCAAGGATTGACAAAATGATTTCGTTGGTGGGGCAGTCCGAGTTGGGGTCTGTTTCAAAATTAAAGCCAGATATTGAAAATTTAAACTCAGAATTAAGAAAACTTGCAAAGAAATTTCAAATAATCAGGAATAGTTACAAAGGGGATTCTGCACTTGTTGATTTTCTTGGAGAATTTCACAATAACCAGCAGGACTGTTACAAAAAACTTAAAATATTCATTGATTCAAGTTTGAGTCAAATCGATACGGTTATAACTGCATATTCTAATATAGAAAAAAAGAAGACCTCTATCAAAAATTGGATCCTAACCATCCTTTCACATCAGTCAAGTCAAAAAGCAATGATAAAGGCTCGTGCGGCTAATCAGGTTGTAAAGGCGCTTGAAACGCTTATTGAAGACATACGGGACATATGCCAAAACACGCGGGTTGAGCTTCTTGACATAAGGGCAGAGGTAAGCAAGCATACCAAGCCACCTATCTAAATATAATGGAAGACCAAAATTACTTCCCTTCGGGGATTACAATAACTGAAGCAGCTGAACTGCAAAAAAAATTTGCGGAGCAAATTGTCTTAAAGGATTTGTTCCCTGCCGAAATAAAAACAATAGCCGGGGCTGTTTTTTACTCGCGCAATGACCTAATAAACGCAAGCGTGTATCTTTTTGAGGTTGATCCTGGGCTTAAAACTTTTAAGTTGAAAGATTCAAAAATAATCTCTGAGAAAACAAGTTTTCCTGCAGTCCCTAGTTTTGAGGGTTTTAGGGAAGGAAAAGTGGTCTGTGACATTCTTAAAGATTTTGACTTGCCGGACATTTTAATGATAGATGGGCACGGCATAAACCACCCTAGGAAATTTGGTATTGCCTCCCATGTTGGTCTTGCCCTAGACATTAGTACAATTGCAGTTTCTAAAGATATGCTTGCAGGAAAGATAAAAAATATTGGTGGCAAGGAACTGGTTTTTGAGGGCGATTCTTTAGTTGCGCAGGTTGTAAAAAAATCAGCTGGCTCAATGCCGCTCTATGTAAGCCCTGGTCATAAAATAACTCTTGAAACTTCAGTTAAAATCACAAGGCAATGCATGAAATCATTTGTGCCTGAGCCACTTAAAATAGCCCGAGAAAATTTAATTAAAAATCTAAATTTTTAGTTAGATTACTCCTAAAATTGAAAACCCAAAATCACTAAGTAATGCGCCAATTATCAAGATTAGCGATATAAAAATAATGCTCTCAATTGTGCTTCCTGTTCTTATCGGTCCTTTTATGTGAAATTCTTTAAATGGTGGGAGCCATTTTACCCCATGTATTGTCATTGAATCTGTCATCAGATGGCTTACAAATCCTAGGCCTACTGCAAATGTAAGCATCCTCCAGCTGCCAATGCTTAATGTTTTAAAAAATAAATAAAATAAAAGGGTTGTAAAGAACAACCCAAAAAAGCTATGGTAAAGCCCACGATGTCCGAGAATTTTCTCAGTTAGCCATGAGATAATTGGAAATCGTTTTCCAATTGTTGAATCATTATGGTCTAGGTCAGGCAATAATGTTCCAATAAATACAAATGTAAGAAATCCATGTCCAGGGTTTATGCCAATTGGGGGAAGGGCATTTAACCTAATCAAAATCAATGCAAGTGCAATTCCAAAAGCGCTATGGGTTTTGCCTCTCATTTTAGGGGCATTAAACTAATTAATATATAATATTAACTGTAAAACAAGTTATCTTCAATGTTATTTAACCGTAAAGTCGCTTGTACTTGTTTTTTTCAATGTTGTCAATTGTTTTTAAAATTGAGTATATAAGTGCATCTTTCACATCTTCTGGGTGGGCATCTCTCACAGAATCCTCCAAGTCAGAAAGAACCTCATACATTGCCTCAACTGCACTTCTCTCTGGACCTTCTAACTCAATGAGCCAATCCTCCAAATCTGATGACTCTTCAATTGTGTCAAAATCCCCCGCCATAGCTGCCAATATGTTTGTTGCCCAGAGTTTTGCATCATTGTATCCATTTTCTTTTAATGCATCTGCTACTTTGTTTATGCAAAACTCGCCAAGTTCCTCTTCATTCTTTTTCAGTTCCTTAAAAACTTTTTGAATCCGCTTAGTTTTTCTTTTCAAAATTATCACACAAATTAATTGAGTTAACTCTTATTTATGCTTTATTATTTAGCCGAAGCTTTCTGTTTTTATTTTAGCATTTTACCAACATAGGCCCCAGCATTAGTATACCCTGAACTTCTGTAGTACTCTTTTGCTCCAATCCCACTCAATACCAGGATTTTATCCTTTTTATTTTTAAGAGCAATTTCTTCTGCTTTCTTTAGTAACTGCTTCCCATACCCCCTGTGCTGAAATTCTAATGAACTTGCGGATTTTCCAATTGCAACCTCTGGGCCATATACGTGTAACTCTCTTATAATTGCAGTTGAATCATCTATTTCTGGCCTGAAAACTTTTTTTGATGGTATTCTTAGCCTTAGATACCCAATTAAAATGTCTTGCTCAAAGTCCTCTGCACTTATGAAGTATTCTTTCCCGCCTGAAGCCTCATACTCTATTGTTTTAATTTCTATGTCTTTGGGTAATAATCCCCTTTTTCTAAACACATGTCCTACTTCCCTACATCTTATGCATTTGCACTCAACTCCTTTTTCCACTAATTTCTCTCTGACAAGTTCTCTTAAGTCGCTTCTCTTAACTCCTGAATCAATTAGGTTTGCAGGTATGTCTCTCTGGATTCTCATAATCCTTACCCATCTCGGAACAAACTTCTTAATTTCAACAATTAAATCAGCAGCGTGTTCTGATGTAATTGGCTTATACTCTCTGCGTTTCCACTGCTCATAAAGTTTCGTTCCTCTAATTACAAGTGTTGGATAAATCTTAATCATATCTGGCCTAAAGTTTGGGTCTTCAAAAATTTTCTTAAATGCCTTTATGTCTTTTTGGTCATCACTTCCTGGCAGGCCTAACATCATGTGGTAGTTTATTTTAAGTCCGGAATCTTTCAAAAGTTGTGTTGACTCTATAACATCCTTTACAGTGTGCCCTCGATCAACTGCTTTGTAAATACTATCATCTGGATTTTGAACGCCAACTTCAACTCTTGTGACTCCAAGTTTGAGCATCTCATTTATTTGCTCCTCTTTTGCCCAGTCCGGTCGCGTTTCAAAAGTAATTCCGACTGGCCTTATCTCTGTTTTTTCAACTGCTTTTTTCGCCTCTTCAAAAGTTTCAAATCTTCTGCCTGCCATTGCCTCAAAGCATCCCTTGACAAATGCCTCCTGTTTTTCTGCTGGTTGGGCTGTGAATGTCCCGCCCATAACTATCAACTCAACTTTTTCAATTGGGTGCCCAATTGCCTTTAATTGAGCAAGTCGGTTTTTTACTTGCAAGTAGGGATCATAATTGTTTCTAATTGCTCTCATTGTTGCTGGCTCTTTTCCAGTGTAACTTCTTGGGGCATTTGGACCCTGCGGGCAGTAGGAGCATTTCCCGTGAGGACATGGAGCTGGAGGTGGCATAACTGCTACAACAGACACTCCTGAAATTGAACGGGTTGGCTTTTTTAATAAAATGTGCTTTAAAATTTTCTTCTCTTCTTTTGAAGCCGCCTCTAAAATTTCAGAGTTTCTTGGGACTCTATTCAAACTATACTCTCTGCTAATCCTGATTTTAAGTTTTTCAAGTTCTTCTTGGGACACTTCTTTTTTTAAGCAGGTTTCAATTATCTCCCTCAAGTAATCTTTACTCATGACTTATGTTTCTGTAAAGCTCATTTTATATAAAATTATGGAATCCATAAAAAGTTATTTAAACAATCTTGCATTTACTTTTCAAGAGAATGGCAAAGTCAAAACCTAAAAAAACATTGTATGTAATACTTGCTGCATTGCTTGTATTTGTTATTATTGTTGTAGGTGTTAGTTTGTCTTATCCACAACAAATTATCTCTAATAAAATAGCAATTATCCGGATTTCTGGGACAATAAGTTCCCAAGATACTATCATCCCAACATCCCAGGTCCAGCCGAGTTCCATAATTGGGCTCCTTGACAAGGCAGAAAATGACCCTTCTATTAAGGCAATTGTCTTGGAAATAAATTCTCCTGGCGGTTCTGCGGTTGCAAGTGATGAAATTGCCGCAAAAGTAAAGTCAATTAATAAAACTACTGTTGCTTGGATTGGTGATATGGGCACTTCTGGAGCTTATTGGATCGCGTCGAGTGCTGATAAGGTTGTTGCCCACCCTCTTTCACTAACCTGCAATATTGGTGCGTACACCCTCGTTGGCGATTGGAGCGTTTTCTTAAACAAAGTCGGACTAAATTACACTGCAATTAAATCTGGGCCTTATAAAGATATTGGAAGCCCTTACAGGCCGCTTACTAAAAATGAGCAACAAATCCTGCAAAATATGATTAATCAAGTTCAAGACCAATTTGTTACAGAGGTTGCACAAAATCGTGGGCTCTCAAAGGAAGCCGTTGAAAAAATTGCAGATGGTCGACCTTGTCTGGGAAAAGATGCCCTCAATTATGGTTTGGTTGATCAACTCGGAACAGAAGATGATGCAATTGCCCTTGCTCAAAATCTTTCTGGGTTAAAGAAAAGAAAAACCGTAACTCTCACTGAAGAGAAAGGAAATCTCCTCAGCAATATTCTCGGAAAAACTATGGACGGCGCTTTTTATTCTCTTGGGATTGGTCTTGGGCAAGAATTAAAGGGTTCTACCAGCTTGCCACCTCTAAATTCTTAAAAAAATTAAAATTCAATTGGCTTGCTTTTATTCCATGCAGTTTCAAATAATGTCTCTAGTGAAGATGCAAGGTATGGGCTGTGGATCCATATCCCAGAATCATCCGGGCTTGTTAACATAATCGCATGCTTTCCGTCTGAAATCATAAATCGTCCATTTCCAAAATTCCCTTTTTTCAAACTTGCAACTTTGTGAAGAACTCTCAATTTTGGTTTTTCGCTAATGTTTGCTATAATTCTGGTTTCAACACCGCGCTTCTTTGCCTTTTCAATAGTCTTGCCGCAGTGTTTGTCAAGGTTTAAAAGACCATATGAATTTGTCATCTTTAAAATTTTGTTGTTTGAATTCTCAATTAATTTATTCATGTGTGCATATAAATTGCTCTTTCCTTTTATAACACGAATTGCTTCATTTTCTATGAAATCTTGGTTTTTCGAAAATGTATTAAAAACTGACCTAAGATTTTTCTCAAGACTGTCAACGCTTTGAAGTTTTTTGTTAAACTCATCCTCATATCTTATCTTGAGTTGCTTTATAGAGTTCTCAATCGGCACTGCCACATATTTGACTGGCCTTCCCACTTGAACAACTGCAAAACCTTTCTTCTCTAAGCTATTTAAAACATCATAAACTCTCGATCTTGGAACGTTTGCAATCTCTGAAATCTCTCCTGCAGTTGCAGTCCCTGAAATAAGTAAAGACATATATACCTTTGACTCATACTGATTTAAGTCAAGTCTCCCCAGCAAATCTAAAACTTCATTGCTCAGTATATCCTTCTTACCCATACTTACCTACTAAATCCTCGTAATTCTACTATTTTCTTGTATTAAGTAGTATATATTTGTTATCCCTTTTCAGTAATAACATCTAATCCTCTATTTCTTCCCTTTCTGTGCTTCATATAAAATAGATATGCGCTCAAGATCATCTGCATCTTCAGGTCCTTTATCGTCTCTAATCCTCCGAACTCTTGGAAATCTAAGCGCAAATCCACTCTCGTATGTTGGGCTTTTTTGAATCTCTTCATAGCCAACTTCGACTACGAGTTCTGGTTTTAACTTTACTTCTTTTATATGCTCTTCAACTATCAGTGGCTTTAATGTGTTTGTCAAATCCTCTAGATTCTTGTCTGTGAGACCAGTTGCAACCTTTCCAACCTCAACAAACTGGTTTGTATCTGAATCGCGAGCGCCAAGTATAAAGCTTCCAAGCCATTTGGAGCGGCGACCTTCCCCCCAGATGGCCCCAATTATAACTAAGTCCAGAGTTTCTTTTTCTGGCTTTAACTTGTACATGTGTTTAACTCTTGAGCCGGGCGTGTATGGGCTCTTTAAATTTTTTATCATTATGCCCTCGTGTCCAAGGGAAAGCGATTTCTTGTAAAACTTAGAAACTTCTTTTGGGTCAGAACTGACTATCTGCACAGCCAACTGGAATTTTCTGGGAATCACCTTAATTATCCTTTCAAGTGTTTTTCTTCTTTCCTCAAATGGTTTCTTAACATAGTTTTCATTGTTCAAGTACATAATATCAAAAAGATTCACCTCTACAGGTATCTCTTTCATCATCTCCTTAATCCCATACTTTCTCTTTATCCTTTGGGAAAGTCGCTGGAATGGCTGTGGCCTTCCTGTTTTTGGGTCAATGCCAACTGCTTCTCCTTCAATTATACAGTTTTCTGCATCTATGCACTCTTTTGCATACTCTACAATCTCTGGGAATTGTTTTGTCACATTGTCCAGCCGGCGAGTGAAAACCGTAACCTTGCCATGGTCAAAATGAATTTGCGCGCGCATGCCATCGTATTTATATTCAAAGGCAGCAATTCCTCCCATATCTTTAAGACCTTCCTCTATTGTTTGGACTTTCTGGGCAAGCATTGGCTTTATTGGTCTTCCAAGTTTTAGGTCAAGTTTTTTAAGCCCTTCAACTCCTTTCTCTTTTGCAATTTGAGCAATTTCCCCAAAGTCGTTCCTAACGCTGTACGCAGTTTCTACAACATCTGGCGGCACGTTAAATGCTTTTGCAATTGCATCTCTAACAATGCCTTCTCCAACACCAATTCTAAGTTCCTCTAAAACAGTTCTCGTTATGTATTTTCCTTCCTCCGGAGTTGCAGAAGTTAAGAGTTCTGAAAGAAGTGCAATCTTTTTGTCGATAGAACCAGAACCAGCAACGGTTGGAATCTTATTTAAATTTTTAAATACCTTCTCAACGGTTAATTCTTTTTTAAACAATGTGGTTTGTGATTTTTTCCCCAATAAATTTTTAACTGCAATCCCCATATCCCCAGCTTTTCTAACTTGTTCTTTTACCTTGGTTTCAGAGATCCCAGTAATTTTTGAAATTGTCTTAATCATAATATTCTCAGCAATCCCAAGTTCTGTTTCTTTCCATGCAGGAAAAACTCGACCCATTGAAAGAATGACAACAGTTGGCAATAAATCCACTGGAACCTCTTTTAAAAAGTTGCTTAGAATATCTCGTTTTTCAAGTTTCTTTGTTGTGGCTTCTAAGGCCGAGTAAAGTTTTACTATTTCTGAATATTTCATTGTTAATTATCTATATGCTTCTAAGTAATTTAAGCTTTTCACAGAATATTTTTTCAATTTAATTTAAAATTTCTTTTTCTTTTTCTAAATAATTAAAAATTTAGCTCTTGATTTCGATTTAATTGCGAATTTGCCGTTTTTTACCCCTTTAAAGTTAAAACAAAGGTTTTTATATAGGGCTTCCTTATCTTGTCCTGATCAACATGACACTACTAGCACCAAATCCATCGGTCGAACTCGCACTATTTATCCTGATCGGCCTAGTGTTGCTAAAATACAGTGGACTTCTGAACAAGATTATGAAGGGGATTGGATTCTTTGTAGCAGGTATTTTCTTCCTCTTCTTAGATGCAGCGACTTCAATCGGCTTCTGGGCATTGCCAAGCCTTGCCCAAGCACAGTACGGTTTAGGAATACTCTGGGAAGTAATCGCATGGATACTCTTCCTTATTGGAGCATTCTTAATTGCAAGTGACTTAATATCAACTAAATAGTGCAAATACCCTTTTTCTTTTCTTTTTTTATTTTTAAAACTCTTAGATTGGTTGCTCTTCTTTTATTTTCCATATGGAAAATAATCCTAATAAATCAAAACATATTTATGAGCCAACTTCCAACTATTTCATATGGATCTAAAAACTGCCAAAAAAAGTGGGTTGTTCCCTAAGTTATTTTTAGAAATTTCAAGGATTAAAAAAATTGTTTTAAGTATTAAAGAAAAACTTGGCGATGAGTTTGCATATGCAATTATTGTCGGGAGTTCTGTAAATCGTCCTTCAAAGCATTCCGGAGACATAGATGTCTGGATTGGAATTAAAGGAGATAAACCATTGAGGAAATACGAATCATTTGTTAAAGATATTGTTGATGGCCTTCCTGATGAGTTATGTGCTGGATTTACTGGCGAGCGAGTTAAAAACTGTAATACCCCAATTGAGATTAGTGTTCAGGGAAGAACTCCAAAAGAGCTTGGCATTGCTAATGAACTGCCCACTCTTGAGCCTGAAATATTTTATCCATTTATATTAGTTGATGGACGTCAAGATCTTTACGATGCTAGAATTCTTCAAGCTATTGAAAGTTATCTTTTTGACATAGGGCCATCTGTAATAAAAGACATACAATCGGCATTTGTAAAGCACATCGATAAAAATGTCTTAGAAATACACAAGCAGTGGTGGAACAAAATTAAAAACGCCGCGCTTCACTCTATTAATCTCTCTTTATAATCCTAAATTTAATTTTTTTATTTTTGTTCTAATCTCTGAAATCTTTTTTAAAAATTAAAAGGGGAGGGCCGGGCCCTGAGGGATTGGGCCCGGTCGTTTGGGTGGTAATATGGCTGAACTCCCTTTTGAGAAATAAGCGTTACAGGTAATCTATGGAAAGTTCCCTTAGCGCTTGTGGTTTTCCACCTCCTAGACCCCTGGCCATTTGCTTTGGGCTTTGTGCTTTAATCATTTTTATCCCAAGGCCGTTGTTTTTTCCAATTATGTTTGGGCTATGAACCCCAGTTACTATGGTCATCACCCTAATCTTTCCACCCATATCCGGGTCTACTCTTGCGCCCCAAATTATCTGTGCATCTGGGCTCATTGAATTTGAGATTATTTCTCCTGCTTCAGTTACCTGTGCAAGTGTCATTTCTGGTCCACCGGTTATATGAATTAGTGCACCGTTTGCGCCCCGATAGTCAACATCTAAAAGTGGGTGCTTTAACGCATTTTCAACGGCTTCATGCACCTTGTTTTGAGTGTCACTTTCGCCAACGCCAATCATTGCAACGCCGCCTTGTGTCATAATTGTTTTAACATCTGCAAAATCAAGGTTCATCAAACTTGGAACTGTTATTGTTTCAGTAATCCCCTTAATCATGCTAGCAATCAATTCATCAGCCATCGCAAATGCTTGGTTTAATGGAAGATTAGGATAGTAATCTACGAGTTTGTTGTTGTCTATTACAATAACAGTGTCTGCATTTTGTTTTAGTTCAAGCAAGCCTTCTTCTGCTTTTGCCAATCTTGCCTTTTCAAGATCAAATGGTGTTGTAACGGTTGCAACAACAATTGCTTTTTCTTTTTTTGCAATTTCTGCAATTACTGGGAGTGAACCAGTTCCCGTGCCGCCGCCAAGACCACATGTTAAAAATACTAGGTGTGCCCCTTTAAGGACTTCTCTTAGCTCTTTTCTGCTAGACTCTGCTGCTTGTTTTCCAACTTCTGGAAACCCCCCCGCGCCAAGTCCTTCAGTTATGTTGTATCCAATTAATATTTTTGAATCTGCTTTTGAAATTTCAAGATGTTGCATATCTGTATTGACAATAACGGATTTAGCCCCTTTTACGCCTCCCATATTCATTAGCCTAGTTATTGAATTATTGCCAGCGCCACCTGCTCCAATAACAACTATCCTTGCCCGGCCAACTTTATTTTCTTGCCTTTCAACAACCTCTGCCGGAATTTGGTCATTTATGGCATTTCCTATTGTAAACTCCATCGACTCAACCTCCCATTTTTATATTTTCGAAACATTTTTATACTACCTTGAATTACTTCCTCTTAGAAATCGATGGATAATTTCCTGAATAGGGCTATCTAAAAATACACGCGATTGCAAATCTGATTTGCCAGTTGCCGCTGGCGGTTTATGAAGATTTGCGTGAGTTTAAATTGCTATATACTTCTAATTAATTCTAAAAGGTATTTAAAGGTTTTTATCTTATATCAGTAAAAAGACTTTTATATGGCATTTATCTTATGTATATGTGTATCTAATGGGTTAATTAATTATAGGGAATCCATTCTAATGGCGTTTGAATTTAAACCTTTAAGTGAAATACGGACTCTTAGAGAAGCCCAGATAATGTTGTACTCTGTTTTGGCATCTTATGAACGATGGGATTTCTTAATGCAACTCTATAAAAAAGGTACAATCACTAATACAAGGCCACTTGAATCACTTGCATTGTACAGAGTGTATGCTCCTTTAACTGACTACAAGCTTGTAAAAAAATATCCCCCTACAACTTATGAGCTTACCCGGTTTGGAAAGCATTTTGTAGAAAAAGTAATGCTGCCCCTCCAGAATAATCTTATAGATAATTGGAGGCAAGGCATAAACGGATATGTTATAGGCCTTCATGGGGAAACTCTCTTTTTTTATCTTGGGATCGGCCACACTCGCTTGGGGTTTATGGAGCGAATCTCAGATAATTTTAAGAAACATGAATTAAACCCTTTTCCTTTTGAAGATTTTACGAAGTTATTCCCACAACTAGTTCTTGTTAAACCAATGTATAGCATTAATAAACGGAAGTTTACCCTGCTAGAAACATTAAAGGATGGGGGCATCATCCAAAATTATGAGCCACCAAACATAAATCCTAAAGTTTTAAAATACTATCAGCTTTCTAAAAAAGGGAGCTTACTTGTCAAATCTGAGCATGGGTCATACTCTATCAAATACCGAGAGCCTGACTATTACCTTGGGCAACTCTCAAAAGACCTCCCTAATACTATGAAACGTATTTCACCGGGTGATATGTGCACCTTAAGGCTGCTAATGGAGTATTGGCCAATTAGCTCAAAAAAACTTACGAAAGAATACGTTTTTTCTTTAAAGAAGATACTTGATAAAGACCATCCACAACTTTGGGGGTGGTGTAAAAATTACAGCGTCCCTGTTCATGAACTTGCAATTAGAAAATTTCAGCATATAGGATTTGTCGAGCATCTTAAAACAACATATGTAACTCAAGAGAAAGGGAAAAAATATTATGCTCTTTTAAAAAAGATTAATCAAAAGGGCTTGCAGGGAACTATGAGCCGAATGGCATTGCTCAATCTTTTACACAAAAAGCCAAAGATAATCACCCTTTATCTTGATTTTATATCTCAATTAAAGTCACATAATTTTTTTGAATCATCCAATGAAAACTTGGGCTCTGGCTGTAGAAATCTGTTGTGGGTTCTAAATAAGGTAGTGATTGCACAGAATAATGGAAAGCCATTGTACACAAATGAGCTTATGACTGATTTTGGGAAGGCGTTGCCTCAACTATTAACTAGCGTTCATCGGCTTGAAAATGCTGGAATCATCACTAAAAAAATTGATAAAAACATTTCATCTCTAAAATTATTATATGCTACTCAAGAAGGAATCAAAATCTGGAAATCCCTTCAAAAGGTGTTAAAGGCCTTAAAAGTTGACCTAGACACGTTTTTTGAAAAGTATTTCCTCACTAAGCAATCTGATGTTGTTACTAAAAATGAAATTGCTTATCTTTTGTTTTTGCTTTCGAATAATCGGACCCCTTGGAAATTAGCAAATAAAAAAGATTCTTGGCAAAGGTACAGACTAGATAAGTGGATTTTGGAATCTGGGCTAGTAGTTAAAGAACGTGGTTTTTATGTAACAAGTAAAGGGCGCTCATTTTACTATGATGTTTACCTTCCTTCATTAAGGGCATGGGGATACCCTAGAATTTCGTTTGTAAATAAAAAAGAATCAGAGAATGAATTGACCTTTGCTGAGAAAATTATATTGGCTCTTGCTAAGGAGCCTCATGGTCTTGGAAAGTTTGAAATTGCAAGAAAAACTGGGATAATTGCTCCATCTAGTCGGGGCGGCGGGTATCTTTCCCCCCAGGGGCGTGTTGTCCTCAATCGTTTACACAGTCTGGGGATTGTTGAAACATTTAAGGCAACTATTCAATATGGGGAAAATGTGAAATACTTCTCTCAGTCAGTAGATAATTTTCTTGAAGTCTCAAAAGAGTGGTACAATGATGTAGTAAAGGCATCAATAAAGAAACGAAATCTTTTGTTCTGGAGCCAGGAGAAAAGCTTGAAAAGTGCAAAATTAGAGCTATTGCAGTTATTTGGTATTGAACTTGGAATCCCTCCCGATGCCACTTTTAATGAAATAACCCGTGATCTGTTCGTAAAAAATAACCTTAAAGAAGTCTTAGATAAGGTATTTGATGGAAATGTTCAGCATGCTATTGAATCCTATTGGGATTTACAAAAGAAGACGCAACAAATAATTGATGTCATTATTGTACTCTTGGATTCTGTCTCAAAGTACCTCTCAATAGGGAGACATTGGGTTCCAGACCAATTTACTTTTGGAGCTAACTCGATAAGTTTACTCAGAAAACTTCAAAAATTAAGACGTAGATGGTCAGTGGATGTTTCCGTTGATCGTAAAGAAGAACTCAAGGATTTAAGTAAGGATGAAATCTTGTCTCACAATGTCAATGTAGTCCTTAACTTCGTAAAAGTTCTTGACAAATGGGCAGAGGCTGATTTCGAGTGGGATGCAGTAACCGTTGATCCAAAACTGCAAGATGCTTTGGTCCGGATTCATGCATATTATAACACACTTTATCCTGAAAAAGGGTTTGGTCGTGTAAAATATCTAAAGCGGGCTGCTCTTAGGTGTAAATACGTATTATCTTTGCCATTCAAGTCATAGCGAATATTTTTATACATCTTGCGCTGATATTTTTTTAGAATGGCCAAATCATTTAAAGATTACATCTTTAAGATGTCTCCTGCTCAAATAATATTAAGTATCTTCCTTGTGTTTGGGTTTCTTCTTGCAATAATGCTTTTTACAATTTTCAAGGCACCACATGAAAATAGCCCCCTGGTTGGCTTAACAATTCTTACAACAATGCTTCTCCTTACCCGCCTTTCAATTTTAGTAAAAGTTGGGATTGGATTTGTAACTTTTATTTTGTTTCCTGTGACACTGTTTTTTGGGGCAATACCTGCTCTTATAATGATTGCAATAACAACTTTCATATATCTGCAAATAGCGACACGCCCAACCCCATTTGACTTTGCAATAACTAAAGGTGTGCAAAGCTCAATTGCCCAGTTTATTTACTTTTCCTTATGGGTCATAACTTTAGTTCCAATCTTCAGAATTCTTGGCACGGATTATGTGCTTGCCAATTTGACATTCGTTTATATGCTTAGCATAGGAATCTATGTAGTTTATATGATTATCTTCTTGCCATTTTTTGCAAGGGAGCCACTCCCAATGGCACTAATTAATGGGATGGTTATGTTTCCAATCCAGTTTTTCTTTATAACATACCTGGGAGAACGATTTTTTAACTATGTGATGACGCTTGCTGCTGGTTAAATTATCGATCTGGTTATCGCTGTTCTAATGGCGCTAACTATATATTATCCTTATTTCTAATACTCCTATGATGGCAAAAAAATTTATCCCAATAAAAGACACACTAAGCAAAGAAAAAGTTGGAAAAGAAGTTTCTATTCGGGGTTGGGTTTACAGAAAGCGCGAATTGAAAGACAAGGTTTTTTTAGTGATTCGTGATTCCTCAGGAATAATCCAGGCAGTATCAAAAGAAGGAGAAAAAGCATTTAAAAACGCGCAAAAAATTACGATTGAAAGTTCTCTAACCCTAACTGGAAAAGTTCGCGAAGACTCCCGTGCTCCAGGTGGCTTTGAAATTGACATTTCTGAATTGGAAATTGTGGGGCTTGCCGAGCCATTCCCAATTGGCCGCGATCTAAGTGAAGAATTCTTACTTGATGTAAGACATCTTTGGCTTCGCTCTCAAAAAATGATTGCAATCCTAAAAATAAGGAGTACAGTTCTTGGTGCAATCCACGAATTTTTCAGGAGCCGTGGCTATTATGAGTTCGATCCCCCGATTCTTACCCCAACGGCCTGCGAGGGCACAATGACTTTGTTTAAAGTAAAGTACTTTGACGAGATTATGTATTTGACGCAGTCCTGGCAACTTTACGCAGAGGCAGGGATTTTTGCATTGGAAAAAATATACGATGTTGCACCTACTTTTAGGGCAGAGCCATCAAAAACCGCAATGCATATTGCTGAATTCTGGATGGCCGAGATGGAAGCCGCATGGATGAAGTTAGATGAAATAACAGAGGTTGCAAAGGATGAAATTAAATTTATAATTAAGAAAGTGCTTGAAAAAAACAAACCTGAACTTAAGATTCTTGGAAGGGATATAAAACTACTTGAGAAATATGCAACGGCAGAATACCCAACAATCACCTATACAGACGCTCTTAAAATTTTGGAAAAGAAAGGGATGAAAATCCCCTGGGGGAAGGACCTCCGCACAAAGGAGGAAGAAATTCTTGGAGATCATTTTGGAATCCCTGTTGTTGTCACAAATTATCCAAAGGACATAATGGCATTTTACAAGCCATCAGACCCAAAGGATCCAAAAACTGCTCTTTGCTTTGATATGATTGCCCCGGAGGGCTATCGGGAAATTGTCGGTGGCTCAGAACGTTCTAATGACATAAAGCAAATGAAAGAGGACCTAAAGAAAAAAGGGGCTGGCTCTGGTGATTATGAATGGTATTTTGACCTGCGGAAATATGGGGCTGTTCCCCACTCGGGATATGGTGTTGGAGTCGAACGGGTCATTTCGTGGATTTGCGGGCTTAAGAACATAAAAGATGCAATTTCCTTCCCGCGCACAATGAAACGCTTCAGACCATAATCGCTTTTACAAAAAAAGAAAAGTTTATTAGTTGCTACTTGTAGATAATATCCTAAGTTGGCACAAATAGAAACAGACAGCTTTTCTTTAGAAAAGAAAGCATGGGGAAGGAAAATCAGATTTCAATGTTGGCGAAAATAAAAGCAGAAAATAATACTGCTTCCGCGGGAGAACTTAAAGGCAAGCGGAACGCAGTATATGGTGCCAGCTGACATCAGCTGCCCCTGTGGTGTAGTCCGGTCAATCATTTCGCCCTCTCACGGCGAAGACATGGGTTCAAATGCAGAGCACGAGTGCGCGATCAGCGCTCTGCTTGCTGAAATTCCCATCGGGGGCACTATTTTTAAATACATCTTTTTTCATAAACACACCAATGATCTTAAAATATACTTCAAATAAAATCCCAGACCTTTTTGAAAAATTATCAAATGTAAATGAGGTTGACAAACTTTTTCAAAAGATTAATAAATTTAGGGGATCTTCTATGTGGGGTGGTGTTGAAGAAGGTCTTAATCTAGAAAATGAAGAAAAGGCAGTTAATCTCTCAAAGAAAATCCTTAAACTAACAAAAGAAACGCAGAAAAATTGTACATATGATAAAATCCTAAAACTGTTGGATTCTGAAATTGAGCCAATTGAAATCTCAAAAGAGGAATTTATTTCAAAATTTTCTGAAACCTCTAG
>JALTGF010000018.1 GCA_027077325.1 archaeon | reverse complement strand
ACTCGGGCATAGCGGTGGCATTAAAGAGTTAGTGCTGTTTCCATTTCAGTTAATTGTATTTGCAATTTTGATAGTGTTTTTCTTTAAGGTACTCTCAAAAGTTATCGATTTTGTTGAAAGAACGACAGATGATGTTGATTTCTATCTAATAGTATTAATAAATGTGTTCTTCATTGCAGCATTTTCTACCGTCCTTGAGATTGGTTATCTAATTGGGGCAATATTCGCTGGATTTATTATTCAAGTTTCAATTATGGGGATACACCGAAAAACAAAAGCAGAAAAAAGAACTGAAAAAGATGTTATGGAATCGATAAAATTAATGACTCTTGCATTCTTAATTCCATTCTTTTTTATTGAAATTGGGCTGGAATTTGATTATAAGTCAATTCTTGCAGGAGGGCCGTTGCTGTTGCTTGGAGCAGTTGCAATAGCAATAGCAGGGAAGATAGTTGGAACAATGGCAATAAAGCCATTTAGCAAATTAAAGTTGGATCAACTTTACCTTATTGGTTGGGCAATGAACTCTAGAGGGGGAGTTGACTTAATTATTGCAATTACCGCCTTGAAATTTGGGCTTATAACTTCTGAACTATTTTCAGTACTGGTTGCAACCAGTATAACAACAACACTTATTTTTCCATTTGCATTAAAGCACGGCATTGAAAAACATAAGGGGATAATGAACTATTCAAGCAGGTGAGATAACTAATAAGATGAGACCGATTTTGAGCATTCTTCTGTTCATAATTGGCCTTGTAATATTGCTTAAAGGTGCCGACTGGACAACAATAAAGGCAGAGAGAATTGCAAAATATTTTGGGGTTTCAAATCTCGTTATAGGGCTAACTCTGGTGGCAATTTCAACTTCTCTTCCGGAACTTGCTGTTTCAGTTACTGCTTCTGCCCTAAATTCAGGAGGGATTTCAATTGGGAATGTGGTTGGCTCAAACATTGCAAACATTGGGCTTGTCCTTGGGATATCCCTAATAATTACGCCCACTCTGGTTGACAAGAAAAATCTTGAAGAAGCATCAATTATGTTCGTATTAATGATTGTAGCAGCAATTTACATTTATAATGGAGTTGGGCGGATAGAAGGCAGTTTTTTGCTAGTGTTTATAGGTGTTTACCTAGGGGATTTGGTTAAGCACCGAAGAAAGTTAGCCAAATACGTAGTCCCAGGGTATGACATAAAAAAAGAGTTTCTTGTTTTCACGATAGGTGTTGCTGGAGTCATACTTGGAAGCAGGATTCTTGTGGACTCCACAATATCAATTGCAAGTATATTCAATATCAGTGAGATTGTCATAAGCGCTACGGCAATTGCAATTGGAACTTCGCTTCCTGAACTCTCGGTTTCTCTTTCAGCAGGCAAGAAAGGATTTAAGCAAATGGCAATTGGAAACATAATTGGAAGCAACATATTCAACATTGCAGGGGTGCTTGCAATATCTGCTATAGTTCGACCAGTGATGAGTTCACATGAAATAAATTTTGTAGATGTCCCAATTATGGTGATACTTGCAGGGTTACTGCTGGTATTTATGAGAACCAAGTGGGAACTTTCAAGAAAAGAAGGGGCGGTATTTTTAGCAATTTATGCCATATTCATTTTGCTTCAGATAATTTAGAGAGCAGGCGTTATGTAAACTTCTATAAATGCACCAATTACAATTAAGATAAGTGCAAGCCCAAAAAGCAAAACAACATCTAAGAGAACCCTATTAAAATGTGGGCTCATATAGTGCCTTCTTACGAGAGAAACAGACAAAATCCCGCCAGCAATTGCTCCCACAAAGTAGCCAAGTACCTCAAATATTCCATGAACAAAAAATGCCAGGAAACTCACTGGTAAAACCTTAAAGTAAACAATTGATTTTTGAAAAGCCGCTGCTGCCTCAACAATTGAGCCCTTAACCAAGTTTCCAATTGCAACACCAACGACAGCTGCATTCCAGGTTAAGAGTAATATTGCCCCTGCCCCAAACAAAAAGGAAAATGCAACAAACAAGAACAACAAACGGGAATTATTGACAAATATGAACTTGAAAAGATTTATTTTGCTAGACACATATGCAGTTACTCCTGTAGCAGGATGGACTACAAGAATTGCGCCAGTTCCAATGAGCCCGCCAGTTAAGGCAGTCCTAAGGCTTTGGATGCGCATAATTTCTGAGATTTGGTTTTTGAACATTAGACTGGAAATAGATTGTGGGACAATTGTAAACCAAAATGAAAAAGATATTACCATCCCAAAAAACAAAAATAAATAATCCAGGATGACATCATCATGTCGTTCCCATAGTGTCTCTTTTGTAAGTTTTTCCTCTTTTTGCTCCTCTATATAAAAAATGCGGATGATTAAAGGTTCAAGCGCAATTGAAGTTAAGAACAGAAACCAATTACTTGCTTCTTTTGGAAAAATGTAGTATGCAAGCCACACAGCCAAAGAGGAAATACCAAAACCAAGAAAAAAAGTGACTATCGGTTGTTTTTCAACTTCTCTTGCTGAAAGGATAGATTCTAGGACCATTATAGGAGTAGGAACTTTAAGAGGAGATATGCAATGAATATTGCTATCCCAAAGAAGATCACCTTAGTTATAGTTTTTAAAATTTTATAGACCAGTATAGAAGTGGGTACTAGAATTGTTAGGAAGATCAAGATATCAACGACCATATGTTCACTTTAATTAAGGGGGTATAATATATTTTTCCTTTACGCTGGGACAATCCTTTCAATCCACTTCTTGCTACCATAAGACCTTACCTCTAGTTCAACTCCTGCCGTTAGAGAATCTTCCGGAATTTCTGGCGGAACAGGCAGTTCATATGTTTCATAGGTTTCAAGATTCATTAGTTGAACTATTGCCGGCTTTGGTGGAATTTTTGGATCTGGCGATTTTACTCCAGGAGTTATTGAGATTACTTGTGCTCGCTCTTTTTCAATAACTGGCTTTTCAACTTCCTTATGTCCTGAGTAAGTGATCTCACCGCCGCTTCCAGTTAGGAGATTCTCGTAGGAAATCCTAACTTTTGCGTGCCCATGCTTTCCAGGAGCAGACACAGAAACACCTTTTACCCGAAATATTTCATCTCCTTGCCCCTCAAGCAGGAATAAATCCCCTTTCTTTAATCTTGTTACAATTACAGAGCTTGTTGTCATTTTATTATAGAAATTTCTATAAAGAGCACCAGTATAAAAATGTTTTGGAGGAAATTTAATATATGCTGAGCAAGATAGTATAGTTATGAAAATAGTGATCTCAGATACCCATTTTGGAATAGGGAGAGATGCAATTTTAACAAGAAAAAAATCATTTAGCCGATTTTTTGAGATTCTCTCCATATTAGATGCAATGGATCCAATTGATGAGATAATCCTATTAGGCGATGTCTTTGACTTTTGGGTTGCAAAGGAAGAAAAAGCAGTCAGGGAGTCCAGAAAGTTTATTGAAGAAATTTCAAACTACAACACCACCTATGTTATCGGAAATCATGACCACCACCTAACGAGAATTGATGCAGAGAGGTGGCTAAAAAGAAAGTTTGGAAAGAACCCGTTTAACAAAATTGTTTATCCTGACTATGAATTTAAGTACAATAAGGGCAAGTTTTTCTTAACACACGGACATCACTTTGGAAAAGAAATGCAGATAATCCCAAAGAAAGGTGAGGACATTTACAGTTCTCTCCAAAAGGACGTATTAGAGGAGAAAGACCTAATTAAGCCATATGAATTTTTTTACAACCTTGGCCAAGATGCACCAGATGTAGAAGAGCTAATTTCAGGGAGATGGGAAACAATTCATGAGATAATTAATTGGATAAAAGAAGGCAGAAAAGGCGCAAGAACCGGTGCATTAATAAGAAATGAACAGGTATATGTGGAAAAAGTAATTAAAGAATACTTAGAGACAAGGGAGAAAAAATTCCCAAATTATGATTACTTTATATTTGGGCACACGCATGATGCGTGGATGTTTGATAAGGTGTATGTCCATAGAGGGATGAACAAAAGAAAAATATTTGCAAATTCAGGATGCTGGTATTCTTCTTCAGAACTAGTTGAGTTTCTAAGACTGAATAGGTATGATGTTGGCACATTTCTTGCAATTTATGAGGATGGGAAAATAGAATTGAGGTCACTTTCAGGAATTCTTAATACAAAAAAACGAACATGAACATAATACTTGATGCAAGCGCAATTATTAATGGCATTCCAATTAACCTAATTAAAGGGCGATTAATTACATCCCCAAATGTTATTGACGAGATTGGAAAGAGGGCTAATGTAATTCCAATTGAGAGAGTTGAGCAGAGAATTCCAAAAGAGAGGTTCATTGAAAAGGTCAAGAAAGAGATATTGAAAACAAGAGACACACTATCAAAAACAGATATTGAGATTATTGCCCTTGCCCTGGAATTCAAGGGGGAAATTGCAACTGATGACTATGGAATCCAAAATATTGCAAAAAAAATAGGCATTAACTTTATACCAGTTGGAGAAGTTGGGATTAAAAAGGTTTTTGAGTGGGAGTGGTACTGCCCTGCGTGCTTTAGGAAATACAAAGGTCCTGGCATTTGCGAGGTTTGCGGGACAAAGTTAAAGAGGAGAGTCAAGAAATCCTAAATTTTCAACAATTTCTTTAAACTCTTTTGTTGCTGCTAAGTTTTTGTCTGAAACAAATGGCTTTCCAGCATTTGAAAAATTGTTAATTTCCTTGCTCATGCCTAAGCTTCCAAGAAATTTCACATTTTCTTTTTGTGCAAGTTCCTTAACTTTTCCTTTCCCAAAAATCTCTCCTGACATGTTTTCAATTAATCCAAGAATTTCAACATTAAAGTTTTTGCAGAGGTTAATTGCCTTCTTTGCATCCATTATTGAAACTTCTTGCGGCGTTGAAACAATTATTGCTCCAGAGTTTTCCTTAAGCAATTGCATTATTGTTATTGTCTCATCACCAGTTCCTGGGGGAAGGTCAGCGACTAAAAAGTCAAGTTTAGGCCAGGAAACATCGTTTACAAATTGCATAATTAACTTCGACTTTAAGGGGCCGCGCCATATGACTGCCTCGTTTTGCTTTTCAGTTAGAAATGCAATTGACATCATGTAAAGATTTTCATTTACTCTTATGGGAACGATTTTTTCATTAGAAGATTCTGCATGCGTTTCACTAACCC
>JALTGF010000017.1 GCA_027077325.1 archaeon | reverse complement strand
CCAGTTGTAATTATAGACTCAAATGTAAATGCCAATGAAACAAGCCTAATAAATAGTTTTGTAATGTTTCTTTTTTCAAAAAAAGCACAAGAAACTTTTGCAGACAATGGTTTTCGGTCTGTAAATGGAAATATAAACTCAATGCACAAAGAGTTTAAGTATATAAACTACCCCTTAACAATAGATTATCTTGGAGGATGGGAAACTGCAAAATCTGACATAATTGATAATGTCTGGTCGAAAGTGCAGTCTGAAAAATGAAAGAATTTAAGAATGGGTTAATCCCCTACAAAGTAATAGATCACGCGATAAAATACTCGCTTGTTGGCCTAGTTACTGGTTTTTTTCTGCTTTTAATTTTATTCCCCCTAAGTTCGATGTTTGTTTATTCTTCTCAAGGTGGTCTTCTTGGTTTTATCTCAAAGATAACTAGCCCAGCTGCGCTTTTTTCACTAAAATTCAGTCTGATTGTTGCTTTTTCTGCAACGCTGTGCAATGTAGCAATTGGGACAATTGTTGCACATGTATTAACAAAGTATGATTTTCCTGGAAAGAAAGCACTAGATGCTTTTGTTGACCTGCCAATTGCAGTTCCAACTGCTGTTGCGGGTTTTACCTTACTTCTTTTATATGGTCCAGCTGGCTTATTTGGAAAATACTTTTCTGAGCGGGGCATAACTTTAATGTTTGCATTTCCTGGTATTTTGCTTGCACACATATTCATAACATTCCCCTTTGTTGTTCGTTCTGTTTCAGCAGTGCTTGAGCGGCTAGAGAAAAAGTATGAAGAAGTTGCAAGGACACTTGGTGCATCTGGTTTTCAAACATTCATCTATGTCACTCTACCATCAATAAAAGATGGCTTGCTTGCAGGTTCCATCCTAACATTTGCTAGGTCACTTGGCGAGTTTGGGGCAACAATTATGGTTTCAGGAAATCTTGCGATGAGAACTCAGACCGCGCCTCTTTACATTTTTTCAAGGTTTAATACCGGAGACATTCAGGGTGCAAGTGCAGTTGCAGTTGTACTTGCAGTTTTGTCGTTTTCAATCTTGTACGGGTTAAAATATTTCATGGGTGAGTCTGAATGAAAGGAAATAAAATTGCAGTTTCATTAAGAGAAATCTCCAAGAGTTATGGAGGGTCTAAAATACTTAATAATGTTTCTTTTAATGTTTGGGAAGGTGAATTTTTGGTTATCCTTGGTCCAAGTGGATGCGGAAAAACTACTTTACTCAGAATCCTTGCTGGGCTAGATGAGCAAGATTCGGGAGATGTATTATTTTATGGTCAAAACGTGAGTGGGCTACCGCCAAGAAAAAGGGATCTTGGTGTTGTTTTTCAGGAACCTTCTTTATTTAAGCATATGACTGTTAGCCAAAATGTAGGTTTTGGGTTAAAGGTAAAAGGCGTTCCAAAATATCAAATTGTAAAGCAGGTGAGTGAAATTCTTGATATGGTAGGTCTTAGTGGTTTTGAAAGCAGGATGCCAAACTCCTTGTCTGGAGGGCAACAGCAAAGGGTTGCACTTGCAAGAGCCCTTGTTTTAAAGCCACATCTTTTACTTTTAGATGAGCCTTTCAGTGCATTGGATATTAAAACTCGACAAAAATTAAGGTCAGACCTAAAAGAAATTCAGCAAAAATTTGGGATTACAACGATATTTGTAACTCACGATCAGGAAGAAGCATTTGAACTTGGAGACCGAATTGTTGTAATGAACTCTGGAAAGGTGGAGCACATTGGAACGCCTGAAGAAATTTATGATTACCCCAAGACAGAATTTGTTGCATCCTTTATTGGAACGGTAAATGTAATTAAGTCCAGGGTTGAAAATGGAAAAGTCCCTCTTGGGCTAATCCCGCTTGAACTTCCGCCTGGCTCAAAATTTAATGAAGATGATCCTGTGAAAGTTCTAATCCGTCCAGAAAACATTGTTGTAGAAAAATCAATTAAAAAATTGAAATCAGAAGAAATCACGACTGGAAAAATCTTAAATATGGTTTTGCTTGGCCCAATGGTTAGGATAAAAGTAAGTTTAGGTCATGGTGTGTCCCTAATTTCAGCAAGGCCAAAAGCAGAAGTTTCAGAACAAAAACTAAAAGAGGGCGATAAAGTTTTTGTTTATATTTCAAAATACAGCATATTCCCGGAAGAAACTGAAATCTTAATTACAGTTCCAATTACAAAAATATTAAAAGTATAAGCTTTACTTTATATTATTATGACACGAGTGTGCAGTAACTGTGGAAAAATTGTTGGCGATTCTGAAAAAGTTTGCCCTTACTGTGGAAGCCCTTTAGATAATCATAAAGCCATAAAAGTTAAGGAAGTTTCTCCAATGACTTTTCATGAGCAAAAAATGCTAATTATGTTTGGTGTCCTGTTTTCTATAATCTTAATCGTGGCCGGGACAGTGTTCATATTCAGTGGAACAGGTCTTATTGATCACGGAATAACTTTTAACTTATTTACTCAGTCAAAGCATACGCAACTTGCTAACAATACCTCCAGTAATATTACTGCAAATCAAAGTCAAGTCAATCAAACTAATACTACAGTACAGCCCAAGCCAGAAAAAACTCCGGTTGAAAAAATAGATGATTATCTTAACTCTCATCCAATTAGCACCTTTGGCAATCAATCATCCAGGATACTATCAGTTACGATTGGGGGTGACACTGGCTATCTAACTTATCGAACTACAAAAGTAGATCCTTCATCTGAATCAACCTATCTTGCAGGAGTTATGTTTTTGGTTTTTCCAGATATTCAAAAAACAGATATACGCGGATATAACTCAAATGGGGAATTCATAAACGCGTCATGGAAAAATCCGTCACGCAAGGACTATAACTTTGATTACTACAAAATCTGGTTTGGGGATATAAACAAGACACCTGAATGTACTACAAATGCAGATTGTAATGATTATAACAACTGTACTTTTGACAAGTGCTATAATGGAATGTGTTCAAATGTGGAAATTATTGGATGTTCCTAGTTATGAAACAAAAGGTTGTTCTTGACACAAGCGCGTTGATTATTCACGGGAAAGGAAAGCAAAATGTTTTTGAGTTGTTAGACAAGTTTGTAGGCCTGCCGCAGTTTATTGTGCCAAATTTTGTTGAAAAAGAACTTAAGACAATTGCAGAAAAAGGGAAAGGAAAAACAAAAACTGCTGCAAATGTTGCATTAAAACAATTTGATAAAGTGAAAGTTACTAAAGTTAAAAAAACTTCAAAGACCGTTGACACTTCGTTGCTTAACTATGCTGAAAAAATTGGCGCGTGGATTTGCACAAATGATCGCGGGTTAAGGGACCGTGCAAAAAAGCGCGGAATAAAAGTTGTTTATGTGAGTGAGAAGTATTTCAAACAAAAAAGACCTCCTTAACTTTTTTCTCCAATGTAAACCATTGAAACAGCTGCATCAGGGTTATAAAATGTCAGCTCTACACCTTCAGGAATTGAAATACTTAAAATAATAAAAACTAATGTTTTCTCATCTGTTTTATGCCAATCTAAAATTATTGCTTGTGGGAATAAATCCATTGCTGTTGCCCCATACCGCTTAACAACTTTTTTCATTAATTCTTTGCTATTATTGACGCCGTAGTCATTAAACATTTTTTTAAAAAATTCCATATCTTCCTTAATTTTTTCTTTGTAATCTTCTCCGAAATAATAGGCTTTAATGGCATACGCCCCAAGTTTTTTCTGAGCCGAAGAATCTAATACGGGCGCAAGTTTTTTAACCCACTCTTTGATGAACTCCTTGCTCTTTTCATCAAATTTTTCAAATTCTCCTGTAAATACCTGTTTCATCAACACTACAACTACTTTCTATGATTAATAAATATTTCCAAAATCAAACCGTTACCTTTATATATTATATAATATGTATAAAAGTCATTATCTCAGTTAATTGAGTGATGTGAAATGCTAAACACAATCTACTTTGCACTTGGAACCGCAGTATTAGCTTTGCTTTTTGCTGTTTATATGTTATTCAAAGTAAAGAAAGTGAATTCTGGAACTCCCCTCATGCAAGAAATCTCAAATCACATCCACGAGGGCGCAATGGCATTTTTAGACAAGGAATACCGGACTTTAATTGTGTTTGCAATCAGTGTTAGCATCATTTTATACTTTGTAATCAATCAACTTACTGCTGTTGCCTTTTTGGTTGGTGCATTTCTTTCGGCGCTTGCAGGAAATATTGGCATGAGGATTGCAACTACCTCTAATTCAAAAACTGCAAATTTGGCTAAAAAAAGTATTAAGGAAGGGTTAATGGTTGCGTTTTCAAGCGGTGCTGTAATGGGAATGTCTGTTGTTGGCCTTGGTCTTCTCGGTGTTAGTGCACTTTACCTGTTATTAAAAGATACCTCTATCTTGTTTGGTTTTGGTTTTGGTGCAAGTTCAATTGCACTCTTTGCAAGGGTTGGTGGAGGAATTTACACAAAATCAGCAGATGTTGGGGCAGACTTAGTTGGAAAAATTGAGGCGGGAATCCCTGAGGATGACCCAAGAAATCCTGCAGTAATTGCTGATAATGTTGGCGACAATGTTGGCGATGTTGCAGGAATGGGTGCCGACCTGTTTGAAAGTTATGTTGATTCAATAATTGCCACAATGGCCCTTGGTGCAATAGGGATGTCTGTTGCAGGAAAGGTGCTTGCTCCAAATCTGGCAATTTCACTTCCGCTGGCACTTTCTGGTATTGGAATACTTTCCGCAATTATTGGGAGCTTTATAATTCACTTTTCAAAAGGCAGAAATCCCTCAAAGATTTTAAACAATGGCATATTTTCAAGTGCAATAATCATGGGTGCTTCTTCGTTTTTCCTAATTTATTACTTCTTTGGAAGTCTTAGTATCTTTTGGGCAATGCTCTCAGGTCTTATAACTGGGATTGTAATTGGGCTTTCAACTGAGTATTATACCTCAGACAGCTACAAGCCAACTCAAACAATTGCAAAATCTGCTGAAACTGGTGCAGCAACTGACTTAATTACGGGACTTTCAGTTGGAATGCTCTCAACAGTAATCCCTGTTCTTGCAGTTGGTACTGCAATATTGCTTGCGTATTATTTCGCTGGAATTTACGGAATTGCAATTTCGGCTGTTGGTATGCTTTCAACATTAGGCATCACGTTAGCAACAGATACCTATGGTCCTGTTGCCGATAATGCTGCGGGAATCGCAGAAATGGCTCATTTGGGGCCAAGAGTCAGAAAGAGAACTGAA
>JALTGF010000016.1 GCA_027077325.1 archaeon | reverse complement strand
GAGGCATCTGAAAAACTAAAGTCAATTGAAGATGAAAAAAAATTCAATGCAAAAATTTTAGCAGAGAAATTATCTACCTTTTCAGAGTTATCAAGCACCTTACATGAGACGTTATCTAGCCAGAAAAAGTTAGAAAGTGAAATTAATGAACTTGAACTCTCTCTTTCTTCAAAAGATGAGCAAAAAATACGAGGGGAACTTGAAGAAATTGAAAAAGCCTCTGAGTATAACCGATTAAAAGAAAAGCTTTCAAACTTTGAAGAAGAGATTGCCTCCATAAATAAGGAAACTGAACTTCTTTCTAAGGATGTTGAGCAATTGAAAGAAGTTGAACAAGAGTTTAATTCGCTACTTGTTGAGGAAGAACATTTGAGTTCAAGCCTAGATGGCCTCAAGAGCTTAATAAGTGAAAAGGAAAATAGGATTAATGAACTCTTAAAGAAAAAAGAGCTTTTGGACAAAACAGTAAAAAATATTGAGTGGGCTAAAGAAACAATCTCAAATTTACAGTTATTTAGCAATGCTCTTGTAAGCACGCAGGAATCTTTAAGAGAGCAGTTTGTTGAAAATGTAAACATTGTGATGGATGAGGTTTGGGGCTCTCTATACCCCTATGATGATCTAAACTCACTTAAACTTGTAATTGAAAGTGGCGACTATGTTTTAAAGTTTCACACGGCAAATGGATGGATTGATGTGGAAGGGATTGCTTCTGGTGGCGAGCGTTCACTTGCAGCCTTAACTTTAAGAATTGCATTTTCTCTTGCCCTTGCTCCAAACTTAAGCTGGCTTGTTTTAGACGAGCCAACCCATAACTTAGATGTAAAGGCAATTGAAGAGCTTGCAGTAGTCTTGCGGGATAAACTGCCCTTGTTAATTGATCAAATCTTCTTAATCACCCACGAAGAGCGGCTTGAGAGCGCAGTTTCTGGATATCTCTACAAACTTGAAAGAGACAAGGAAAAAGATGAGCCGACAAAAGTATTTTTAATTAGTGAGCCCACACAATAGCAAAAAGTTTATTAAACAATCTAACTGATAACACGCTCATGGACTTTAAATCATTCCTGCTTCAATACTTTATAACACCTCTTTACTCAGATGACTTGCCCTATAATGTTTATAATACGCTTGTCTATGCAGTGCTTCTTATTGTAGCAATCTTCTTAATTTATAAACTTCTCAAAAAGATGAACCTAAAAATAAACCTGAATTTTTTTGTTGCCACAATTCCCTACATTCTATTAGCATCTGTTTTTAGGGTTTTGCGTGATTCCACCCTTTTTAAAAGCCCAATCTTTGTTTCTCCTCTAATTTACATAACCGTTTTTGCAATTGCATTTTCGGCATTACTTTTTAGTTGGGCAATTGAAAGAGTCTACCATTATCACTACGATCTGCCAATGTTTTCAATTGGGATAATACTTTTAATTTACTTTGGAAGATTTTTGAAATTTAACAATCTTCTAGTGATTGGGCAAGTTCTTGGTCTGGCATTTTTAGCAATTGTCATTATCAATATATTCTCAAAAATGGCAAAAAATTTGCTCACAAACTTAAACCAGTTTATCCTTGGCAGTGCGATGTTTGACGCTTCTACAACTGTTGTAGGTCTTGTCTTTTATGGCTACGGAGAAAAGCATGTGCTCCCCAACTTTTT
>JALTGF010000015.1 GCA_027077325.1 archaeon | reverse complement strand
TCAACTGTTAGGGAACACTTATCATCCACGTACATGGAAGGAATTGATTGTTCTCGTTTCTGAGGAAATGTATCGGCGCCATAGTGCTGAATTCTCCCAGTGCCTTTCGCTTCGGGGTTCTCGAATGTCATATTTTAGCCAACAACCAAATGAATTAAGCCAACCAGTGCAGATTGCTAATTCAAATTTCTTTGTAGAAACAAAACTGAGTTCAAATTCAATAGTTAAGCGTAGTCGTGAACTTATGGAGCTTTTTGGCTATAAAAAGAGCGACCTTCAGGTCTTAGCGGAATAAGATGTAAAGAATAAAGAAAAAGCTAACCATGGGCTCAAGCCGACCGCCAACAGCTAGGCGGATATTGATGTGCCTTGCCCCGCAATGGGCTCAGTGGTGATTCAAAGTTTGTTACCCCCCTCTGTTGGCGGCGGCTTAGCCCTACCGTTATAGCAGGTAAAAAAATGGAATTGTCAGCAAATACTTTGTCATTGGCTAAAAAATCACTTGTAGCTTTCAATGCTCTAAGAGAAAATAACCTTAAAGCTGCAGAGACAGTATTGGATTTATTTACCAAAGCTGGTCTTAAAAGCTCATTCCAGGAATACAAAAAAAGAAGACTAGTTCAAGCAAACCGCTTAATTTCAAACTTCAAGAAAAATCAACTCAATCATTTCGATATTTTTCGGAAGCTTGGTTTTATTGCAAGTGAAAACAGTTTTAGTGATGCAATAGCTGCGATACTTAATCCCCGAGAAGGGCACCAGTTAGGGATTAATCCACTCTTACAGATCCTTGAATCTTTGAGCGGCTATAATGCACCTAAAATAGAAAATCTTAAGAGATTAATAAGAAGAAATGAAGCACACATAGTCTTACATCGAGAAAGACATGAAGGAAAGTCAGTTCCAGATATAGAAATAGTATGCTCTGATTTCATAATTTTCATTGAAAATAAGATTAGAGGTGGTTCAGAGACTTTAATTGATGACAAATACCAGACAGATAGAGAATGGGATGATCTTACTTGCAGAGGTCGTAGATTAAATATACCTGAAGAAAATCTTCTTGCAATTTTTTTAACACCAGAGGGTAAACTACCCAAGAACAGACATTTTATCCCATTTTCAGTCACGGATTTGGTTTCAGCCTTACGGTGCTCAGTAATGACTATCCAAAATAGTGATATAAAATACTCATTATTGGCTTTTTTGAATTTTTATGCCTGGGAGTAAATTTAGGAGGAACATGATGAGTTTATATAAAGATAAGTACATTTCCTTTATTATCGATAATTATCAAGACATTGAAGCATTGCTTGAAATATATGAGCATGCGAAGAGGAATATCCCTTCGTTGATAGATAGAGAAATGAATCGTTACATCGAGGATATTAAATTTGAATTTGAAAATGTCCATTGCGACGATGATGGTGAGGGCCATCTATGGTGCTGCGATCCCGAAATATATGATGTGAAGCAAGAAAAAGGGCCATATATCTCTTATGAATCAAGGTGGGATTCATTATTTTCTGGTAATGACCCTGAAGATGCATCTTTTTTATATGTCTATGTGGATGTAGGCAACTTAAGACAAAAATCAAAAAAGAAAGAATATATCGATAAATGGACTGATGTATTTAAGAAAGAATCAAAAAGACTTAAAAAACAACAATGCAATATAGT
>JALTGF010000014.1 GCA_027077325.1 archaeon | reverse complement strand
TATAAATTAAAGGAGACCCTTTCCATGAAATTGAGCTATAAAATTGATGAAGTCAAGACCAGAAACCTATTAAATATCGCTTTCGATGTAAGCAAAAACGATTTATATATGTACACAGAATTTGGAACAGGGAAAATTAACTGCCTGCAAGATCGTTTTAATAATAATACCAGAGTCATAGAAACTGAGTTAAATAAACTTAAAGCTCTCGCTATGGAAAATGATTTTGATAATATCCAGGTGATCTGCGAACCCACCGGCGGGTATGAGAAAAAACTGATGCTTATTGCCCGGCAGTTGGATTGTTACACATCATATGTTAACGGTGAGAGTGTCAGTAAGTGCAAAGTCATCGAAAATAACGAGCCCGGTAAAACTGATTTAAAAGACCCCAGAGTCATTCTTCTCGTGGCAAAAGTTGGCAAACTTATCAAACACCGTTTATTGCCCGAAGAGTACAATATCCTGCGTCAATATAACCGCTTTCATGAACAGGAAGATGAGCAGAAGATATATTATAAAAACCTGCTGCATACTGAAATCAAAAATCTGTATTGTGATTTTTCCTTTAAAAACAGTTTTATTTTTGAAACCAGCGGCAGAGCGCTAATAGAACGGTTTCACTGTAATCCATACCGTATCATCAAATGCGGATATACAAAATTCTGCCGGGTGATGAAGAAATATGTCCCCTATATCAAAAGTAAAACCATCGAGCGGCTGTGGGCAGACGCCCAAAGGTCTGTTAAATTAATTATGCCGGTTGCTTTAATAGAGCTTTTGGAAAACCGCGTTAAACAATTATGGCAGAATTATCTGCACCACGAACAATGCCTGGCACAAATAAAAGAGCAGATGGCCTCTATATATCAAAAACTTTTGGATGCCGGCGAAGCGATTCCTCCTGTAGAAAAAGGCTTTGTAAGTCGTGTTAATTTGGCCAGGATTATTGGAGAAACCGGACCGCTTGTAGATTTTGAGCATGAACGGCAAGTCTTGAGACTAAGCGGATTATCTCTTCGGCAAAAACAGAGCGGCAAATACAAAGGAAAGGATAAAATATCAAAGAAAGGACGTTCGCGCCTGCGTTTGATACTGGGGCAGTCCATATTCCATCTAATAAAAAAAGAGTGTGTCTTTGGAGAATTATACCACCGCAAAAAAGAAGAAGGGATGCCCGGAACCAAAGCAATGACCGTTGTCAGCCGTAAGCTTGTTTCCATTTTGTTCGCGCTGTCAAAGCCGGGCGTGATTTATCAGCAGGAACGATTATTCACCTGTGAAAGTCAGTACAATAATGCAGCGTAAATTAAAACCAGAATAGTGTCTTTAAACAAATGCTAAACAAAACAAATAAAAACCTGTATCCAGATGATCGCAATGGCATTGAGACTGATTACTCAGATCTCCTCGTTAATAATAAAATGGCACTGGGTACGGGTTCTTTTTGACACGGCCGATAAAGTTTAATTACTCCAATACCTGAGAGTTGAAAAAGTATCATTACCGGTTGAAAAGTTTTTTATTTGTTTAAATAATGGGAGCTTTTATTGGCCAAAGCAATTTAAAAAAGTTATCCACATATGCACAAAAAGAAAGAAGAAAAAAGAAGCAAAAAAGAAGAAAGAAAAACTACTACGACAACGACTAGTTTTTTTTCGCTTTCTTTTCTCTTGACTTCTTAAGGCTAAAAGTATGC
>JALTGF010000013.1 GCA_027077325.1 archaeon | reverse complement strand
CCTTTTCTTTATATTTTTTCAAAAGGTTTTCTATCTGTTCTTGCTCCTTAATAATCGGGATTTCGCTCTCTTTCTTTTTCTTAGAATCCGCCATAAAAAGTTCTAAGTTCCAGTTATATTTATTCTTTTCAATTAAAGATTCTCGATTTTTCTAAGAAGCGTGTTTAACAAATCTAAGTAGTAAATGTTCCTCATCTTTTCTGTTATTATCTCCAATGTATCCCTTAACCCACCTATATATGCATATCCAGTCCAATATTGTGTTACTGCTAACTCCTTAAACGAGCTTGTGGGTTGCTCTCTCATAACGCTAATTAACAGGTCTATAAAAAATTCATTCTTTACATGTTTTTTTAATTCTTTCCGTAATTTTTTTTCGTTATTCTTAAAATCTGCATATTTTAAATCCCCTATTACTTTGCTTAATCTTCTTACCTCTAACTCACTGGCTTCCCTAATCCATGAGCCTGCAATAGTTCTATGGGCGCTCATCTTAAATCGGTAACCTAAAATTTTCCCTATTTTTGTATTAGGATTTTTTGCCAAGTGCCTGGTGAGAGTCTCCGCTAGTTCATTAGGGATTCCCATCATGCCAAACAGTTTGTAAAAATATTTTTCAGTACTACCTTGGATTTCATGGGTATTCCCTACTTTCCCTGCCTTTGTTTCTCTTGCCTCGATTATCTCCTTTACATCAAAGAATTCTGCGTGCATAAACATATCAAGGGGATCCAAATGCCTATATTTTTCAATTTTAAGGCGCTCCTTGTTTTCTTCAAAAAAAGTTTCAATTCCCCGAAAAATTGTTTTTTTCTCTTTTTTGCTAAGCAATCCAAACAAATGCAGTATACTCATTATATAACTTAAGTATCGCCTCAAAAATAAATATTTGTTGGTTGATCAAACTCAACCAATAATTAAACTTTCTGAACTTGCCAAACTTTCTTTTTTGCTTCCTTCTTTGCCCACTCCTTCCACCTCTTGAAAATCTCCTTTGAATCTGGGCTTCCAAGTTCCTGATTAACTTTTTCTGTAAATATGTGAAAGTAATTGTTGCTCAATCCAACAAATGGGGCCTCCAAAAGTTCACGATTCCCAGATTTCTTTGCAAGGTTTACAATTTCTTGTTTAATATTTGCCCGAAGTTGTATATTGTCGTAAACAGCATCCCAGTTGCCTGCCCATTCTTTAATACGTGAAGCAATTTTCATTAAAAGTTCAGATTTCCCATCAAGAAACTCTTTTGTTGGTTCAGTAGTATCTTTCTTTGCATTGTACCTCATAAGCTCAATAAATCCGCCTTCTTTAAGTGGATCCTCTCTCCATTTTTTACCAATCTCTGTAATCGTTACAAGTCTTCTAAACCTGTGAAGACCATCCGCACTCCTAATTGGTGCAGGCATAACTAGAAGGTCTGTTGCTTTGAACGAAGTTGTTGGAACGCCCAAATCATTAACAACCCTGTCCCAAACACCATACGGGTCATCCCCGTGAATTGTCCCTGCCACAACATTGCTCAAAGCGCCAACACGCATTGCTTCATAAAGGGCGCGGGCTTCTTTTGACCTAACTTCCCCAATTATAAGGCAAGAATCCCCTAGACGAAGTGCAGTTCTAATCCCTTCATCTGCTGGTATTTCTGACGCTAATTTAGTAATTACAGATTGGACTTTCAAGGAAAGGACATTGTACCCTAATCTCCT
>JALTGF010000012.1 GCA_027077325.1 archaeon | reverse complement strand
GCAGCGGGCATCTCTGTTGGAAAGGCAAAGAATCTTCTTGCTCAGGCCAAACAAGCATATTCAAAAGGTGATTATGGAGTTTCCAAAAAATTGACCGACCAAATTCATGAAATAAAGTTGGAGGCATTTGAAGCAAAATCTGTAATTGGTGTTGTGCAGCAGCAAATCAATATGGCAAACAAGAGGAGGCTAAGTGTTCCAAAATCAACAAGATTGTTGAGATTAGCAATTGCTGCTTTTAACCGTGAGGATTATTCTAATGCATTGGTAAGAGCAAAAGAAGCCCGCTCTGCTGTATTTCTAGAAACCTCTGGGAAAATAAGCATAATCTGGTTTGTAGAAACATATTATCCTGAAATATTGGGTGGTTCTATTGCTGCGTTATTTTCAGGGTATTTCCTATACAGAAAACTCTCTCTGAGTTTAATTACTACAACCTTGCAAAACCTCAACAAAGAAGAAACTACTATCTTTAGTTTAATGGAAGGACTTCAAAACAAGTTTTTCAAGAAGAAAGAAATCTCGCCGGATCAGTTCCACAAACTTATGTATGAATATGAAAAACGTCTAACTCAAATTCAAAAAAAGAGAGTATCTCTCCGGGCAAAGCGCATTGGATTGCTAAATTTTGCTAATGAGGCGAAAGTTTTAGAGAATGAAAGTAATGAAATCCTGAAATTAATCAAGCAAACTCAAATAGAGCATTTCAAGCATAGAAAGCTTTCAAAGGACATTTACGACCGAAAAATGAAAGCATACTGGGAGCAACTTGCAGCAGTTGAGGAAAGAAGAATCGCAGTTGAAGCCCTACAGGAAAGAAAAAGATTGCTCTCAAAGGCAAAAGAAAAAGTTCGTTCTATTAAGTTGCCTAAAATAGGTGGCGGAAAGATTGGCTTCCCAACAATTAAAATTAAACAGCAATCAAAAAGCAGGTGGAGGCTCAAGTTTTTCAAAACTGAAGATGAGAAAATGGAAGAAATGAGAAAATTAATCCAAGAAAAATTTGATCAAGGAAGGTTGTATAGATGATAAAAAAATTATTAATGCTCTCTATACTGGTGGCGATTAGTCTAGCATATCCAAGCGCAGTTGCTGGACAGCCACTTAACAGCAGTGTTAATATAACACAAGAGCAGGCATTTAATGCCATCCTACATGGTTATTCTGTCATGGACGAAATGCAAAACCTTAACTTTAGTGTTTCATATATAAATGACACTTTGATTGAAGCAAGGAAAGCTTTTGCTGGTGAAAACTGTTCTGCTCTGATCCAAAATATAGGTTCAGTTCCCTATACTCAAAGGGATCTTGCATTTAATATATTGAACGAATCTCAAAACTTATATGTATCAAAGAAAAAAGTTGGGGCAGATTATCCCAAAGTTATCGAACTAATTGAAAAAATTAATGAAACACAAACTTTGGCATATAAAACTTCTGATCTCCTCACTTCAATGGAACTCAAAGCAAGGGATTACAAGCGGCTTGGCGTAAATGTGACCTCTGCTGAAAATTATTTGCTTTTGGCTAAGGAATCTTTTAAAGCTGAGCGGTATAAAGAAGCCCAGGATTATATAAACAAAGCCGATGATGAACTCGAGTCAAATCGAGCAGACCTCTTAACTCTGAATATCTTAAAGAATATGAGCAAGTCATTCTTACAAAAACATTGGCTAAGTATTCTAATTGCTTTTTCTCTTACTGGCTCATTTACTATCGCTGCATGGGAATTAACACTCAAAATCAGGGCAAGACGAAAATTGGAGTTTCTTAAAATTGAAGAGAAAACTCTTAAAAATCTCATTAAAAAGACACAAGAGGACTACTTTCAAAAGAAATCCATCCCTGCCTTAATTTACAAGATAAGAATGGACAAATATTATCAAAAGCTTTCTAAAATCCACTCTCAAATCCCTGTTTATGAGCGTTTAGTATCTGGCAAAAATAACAATAAAAAGAAAAAAACATTGAAAATTTAAATAAAATATTTAAACAAACAAATGTTTTATACCTTTATTCAGAGGTGGGTAAATGTTTAATGCAGAAATCAGAATTGAGCTAAAACCTGGCATCTTGGATGCCGAAGGAAAAACTGTAAAAAACTCATTAATCTCTCTTGGGTTTAACAGTGTGAAAGATGTAAAAAGCATAAAAGTTTTTAAAATTTCCCTTGACGAAGATTCAAAAGAAAAAGCAAGGGAAGAACTTGAGAAGATGTGCGAGCAATTGCTTGCAAATCCCGTCATAAATAATTACAGCATTTCCATTGAGGGGGACTGATTTTTAAATGAAGTACAAGAAGTTAGATATGCCATTTGAACTTGTTGAAGTAAATATCCTAAATGCGTCTGATCCTGAATTGGAAGAAATTAGCAAGGAAAGGCAGCTTTACTTCAGTCTTGATGAGATGAAATTAATTCAGGAGCACTTTAAGAAACTTGGACGAAACCCTACTGATGTTGAGCTTGAAACCCTTGCACAAAGCTGGTCTGAGCACTGCTCATATAAGAGCTCAAAGCCAATCCTTAGGGATACCATTTTTAAAGTTAAAGCACCTCAGGGCTTGACAGTGCTCTCTGAAGATGCAGGGGTTATTGATTTTGACGAAGAGCACGCATATGCAATTAAGATGGAGAGCCACAATCATCCAAGTGCACTTGACCCCTATGGTGGTTCTGCCACAGGAGTTGGTGGTGTCTTAAGGGATGTTCTTTGCATGGGTGCACAACCAGTTGCATTAATTGATCCCCTTTTCTTTGGTCCCTTGGACTATCCCAAAGATAAGCTTCCAGAAGGGATTAAAAGCCCTAATTTTCTATTCAGGGGAGTTGTAAAGGGAATTGCTGATTATGGGAACCGTGTCGGAATCCCAACAGTTTCTGGGATGATTAACTTTGATGAAAGTTATACTGGAAACTGCCTGGTAAATGTTGGCTGTATTGGAATTTTAAAAAAGAAAAATTTACTACACAGTCGTGTTGGGAAGCCTGGAGATTTGTTCGTTTTAACTGGCGGGAGTACCGGTCGTGATGGAATCCACGGGGTTTCATTTGCATCGGCAGAACTTGAAGAGGATAGTGAAACGACAAGTAGGCCTGCCGTTCAGCTTGGAGACCCAATAATGAAAGAGCCATTAATTCACGCTTGTTTGGAGGCATCTGAAAAGGGTCTGCTAACTGGATTGAAGGATCTTGGCGGAGGGGGCCTCAGTTGTGTTGTAACTGAAATGGCTTCTGCTGGTGGATGCGGTGCTGAAGTTGAGCTTGACAAAGTGCCTCTGCGCGAGGAGGGGATGGCTCCCTGGGAAATATGGGTTTCTGAATCTCAAGAAAGAATGATGCTTTCCGTAGATCCAAAAAATCTTGAAAAGGTTCTTGAAATCTTTCGGTTTTGGGATGTTCCTGCAGTTGTTGTTGGGAAGGCAGTCCCTGGAAACAAGGTGCTTGTAAGATATAAAGGAAAAGTTGTCTATGAGATGGACCTAAACTTTACTACTGGCTCTCTTGAATACAAAAGACCTTATGAAGAGTATGCTGGATACAATGGTCCTGAAGAGGAGGTCTCAGAGCCAGAGAACTTAAACGAAGTTCTGCTAAAAGTAATTGGCTCTTCCAATATTGCAAGCAAAGAATGGGTAATACGGCAATATGACCATGTTGTTCGTGGGAATACTGCTCTTCTTCCCTTACAGGGAAAGTTTGAAACCCCCGGTCCTGGGGATTCTTCAATTATTCGTCCAGTTGAAAATTCTTTCAAAGGTCTGGTGTTAAGTACTGATGTAAACCCAAGGATGGTTAAAGTCGATCCTTACTGGGGTGCTGCGTCCGCTGTTGAGGAAAACTTTAGAAATATAATTGCTGTTGGTGGTATGCCAAACTCAATGGTTGACTGCTTGAACTTTGGGAATCCTGAAAAGCCGGAAATTATGGGGCAGTTCAGGGCTGCCACTGAGGGAATGTATTTTGCTGCTGACAATTTCAAGGTTCCTTTTGTTTCCGGGAATGTTTCATTTTACAATGAAAGTCATGCTGGAGCAATTCTTCCAACGCCAACTATCCTAGGTGTTGGCATAATTGAAGATGTAAGAAAAGCAGTCAGTATGGACATCAAGGGACCAGGAAACATCTTGTTTTTAATAGGTGAAACTGACAACGAGCTGGGGGGTTCTGAGTACTTTAAAGTAGTTCATGAAAAACTTGGGAAAGTTGTTCCAAGGGTTTATCCTGATAAATTTAAGCAAAAAATGGATGCGCTCCTAAAAGCAATTGATCAAGGTCTAGTTGAAAGTGTCCATGATTGTGCAGAAGGTGGCTTTGCAGTTGCAATTGCTGAAATGCTCATGTCTGGTGGCTTTGGTGCAAATGTCTCAATAAAAGACATATCTGGAAATGCAACCCGGGCAGATTATAAACTGTTCTCAGAGTCCAATGGTCGCTGGATTGTTGAGGTAAAGCCAGAAAACATTGAGAAGTTTTTAACACTTTTTGAAAATGCTGCAATTACAAAAATTGGCTACACTACTGATGAAAAAATGTTGAAGATTGATGACTTAATAAATATTGACCTGGAAACAATTTACAAAACTTGGAAAGAGCCAATTTACAAGGCAATGGGTGAACAGATATGAAGCCAAAAATTTGTGTAATGAGAATCGAAGGGACAAACTGTGAGGACGAAACTGCTCGCGCATTTAGGCTAGTTGGCGCTGATGCTGAAATTGTTCATTTAAAGCAGTTAATTGGCGATTGCTCGGAAGAACGGAAGCGAGATTTGTTTGATTATGATGCTATGATTTTTCCAGGTGGATTCTCTGCAGGTGACTATGTGCGTGCAGGTGCAATTTGGTCTGCAAGAATACAAAGCAAACTGAAGAATAAGTTAAACTCCTTTGTAAAAGAAGGCAGGGTTGTTGGTGGCATTTGTAATGGTTTTCAAGTTTTAACAACTCTTGACATGTTGCCTGGAAATGTTCGGGCTGCCCTCTCTACGAATGAAAGTGCAAAATTTGAGTGTAGGTTTGTTTATCTTAAGCCGTTTGGGAAGAGCGCAATTACTGAAAATTTAGATCATAATGAAATTTTAAGTTTTCCCGTTGCACATATGGAAGGAAACCTAACTTTTGTCCCAGGAAAGGAAGATGAATCCCTAAAAGCTTTGAAAGAAAATGATCAAATTATTTTTAGGTATGTTTATCCAGATGGGACTCCTGCAAATAGAAAATACCCAATAAACCCAAATGGCTCAATTGACGACATTGCAGGTGTTTCAAATCTTGAGGGAAATGTTTTTGGATTAATGCCTCATCCCGAGCGTGTTCTTGATTCGTTTAACCACTTTGATTGGACAAGAAATCCACGTAAAGTTGGAGATGGCTTGATTACTTTCAAATCCCTCATAGAGTTTATAAAGAAAAAGTTATAATACTATACTGGTGTGGAAAATGGCTGGAATTAGTAAAAAAGAGTTTAGACAATTGATTGAATTAATGGAACAATTAACAAGTGCCCTAATGATCCTAGCAAGGTCTATACGGGATCCAGACAATTTTGCTATTAAACAAATTAATGAGATCCATACGGAACTTGCGAAATTAACAAAGCGGTACAGTTAAAATGTGTGGTTTTATTGGCATTATCAGTCAAAGTCCAGTAGCATATGACTTATTTACGGGTATGCTTACATTGCAGCATCGCGGGCAGAGTTCTTCTGGAATGCTAACTTTTGATGGTGATGAATTAATATTAAGAAAACACACTGGCCTAGTTTCAGAAGGGTTTAACTCAAAGAATTTAAAGGAACTTCACGGGAATATTGGCATTGGTCATGTTAGGTATCCAACAATTGGCTCTGATCCAGTAAGAGATGCCCAGCCATTTGTTACTTACTCCCCATATGGAATTGGAATGGCACACAATGGCAATCTTGTAAACTATCAGGAAGTTAAAAGCTTGCTTTTTAACAAATATCAACGAAGGCTTAGGTCAAATTGTGATGTTGAAGCAATAATGAAAGTTTTTTCTGTTGAACTTTTCAAGCAAGTGCACGATGAGGGTTTTTCACCTGAACGGCTTTTTAATGCTACAAAAAACACGATGAATCTCTTAAATGGTGGCTATTCTTGTGTTACACTAATTGCAGGAAAGGGGCTCGTTGGATTTAGGGACCCTTATGCAATAAGGCCAATGATTTTTGGAAAGCGAGTAAAAGATGGAAAAACCAGTTATGCCTTTGCATCTGAATCTGTTGTTCTTGACATTCTTGGCTTTGAAGTTATAAAAGATCTTGAGCCAGGAGAAGTTGTTTTTATTGACAATGACATGAATGTCCATTCAAAAGTAGTTGAAAAGAAGCAAGCAAAGCACTGTATGTTTGAGTGGGTTTACTTTGCAAGACCTGATTCTGTAATTGAAAAGCGCGGTGTTTATGAAGCAAGAGTGAACCTTGGAAAGGAGCTTGCAAAATTGTGGAAAGAAAAAAACAGAGATAAAAAGATTGATGTCGTAATCCCTGTACCAGACACCTCAAGAATTGCCGCACTCTCCTTTGCAAAAGAATTGGGCATTCCATATAGTGAAGCGTTAATCAAAAACAGATACTCCTGGAGAACTTTCATAATGCCAACACAGGAGCAAAGGGAAACTGCTGTTCGCTTAAAATTAAATCCAGTTATTCTTGAAATAAAAGGAAAAAATGTTGCACTAATTGATGACTCAATTGTTCGCGGAACAACTTCAAAAAGAATTGTTGACATGGTTAGAAAAGCTGGGGCAAAGGAAATACACTTTTTGTCAACTTCCCCTCCAATTAAGTTCCCCTGCTATTATGCAATTGATTTTGCTGATAAAAGAGAATTAATTGCTTCTGACAAAGATATTGAAGAAATAAGAAAAACAATTGGCGCAGACTCCCTAATTTACCAATCAGTAGACGGCTTGAAGAAGGCAATTGGGCTTGATGATAGTTTATGTACTGCTTGCCTTACCGGAAATTATCCAACTAAAATTTCAGATGAACAAAGGGCACGCCTTGCGCATGAAAGAGACTCTGAAAGAAAAAGTTGGAGGAAAAAATGAAATCCTTGCTTGTTGGAAACGGCGCCCGTGAGCATGCAATTGCCGAGCAGATGGCAAAGAATTCAGAGTTGTATGCATTTATGAGCGCTAAAAATCCGGGAATTGCTAAGCTTTCCAAAGAATTTCAAATTGGAGATATAAAAGATCCAAAAGAAGTTTTAAAATATGCCTTGCATGTGCAGCCGGATTATGTTTTTGTAGGCCCTGAAGACCCGCTAGCAAAAGGAGTTGCAGATATGCTTCTTGAAAATGGAATTCAGGTTGTTGGCCCAACAAAAGTTGCCGCTCGATTGGAGTCAGACAAGAGTTTTGCAAGGACACTGATGCAAGAGTATGTTCCAGATGGCATTCCAAAGTTTGTGGTTTGTAGCACCGAGCGAGATGTTTCTGAAGCTTTAAAGGAGTTTGACACAGACATTGTTGTAAAGCCCGCCGGATTAACGGGCGGAAAAGGGGTTAAAATCCAAGGAAAGCATTTAAAAAATTTGTTTGAAGTTCAGGAGTATGCGAATGAGATAATTGAAAAAAGAATTGGCGGCTCAAATGTTGTTGTTTTAGAAGAGCGGCTTGAAGGAGAAGAATTTACTTTGCAGGTTTTTACTGATGGAGAGCACATAATTCCAATGCCACTTGTTCAGGACCATAAGCAAGCATTTGAAGGGGATGAAGGGCCAATGACCGGGGGCATGGGCTCTTATTCAGATGCAAATCATTTGCTCCCATTTATGGATGAAAAAGATGTTGAAGATGCACTTTCAATAATCAAAAGAACCCTACGCGGTCTGAAAGAAAAAACCGGCTTAATTTACAAAGGTGTTCTTTATGGCCAATTTATGCTTACAAAGGACGGGCCAAAAGTAATTGAATACAATGTTCGTTTTGGGGACCCTGAGGCAATGAATGTTTTGCCGCTTTTAAAGACAGACTTTTCTGCAATTTGCATGTCAATACTTGAAGGAAATTTGCAAATGGCAGAATTTGAAAACAAGGCAACTGTCTGCAAATATCTTGTTCCAAAGGGCTATCCAGACAAGTCAAAAATTCCAGAGCCAACAAAAATCCCGGTTGATGAGGAAGCAGTTAAAAGCGTTGGTGCAAAGCTTTACTATGCCTCAGTTGACGCGCGCGAAGATGGGATTTATACCTCTACCTCTAGAACTCTTGGAATTGTGGGAATTGCAGATTCAATTGAAGAGGCAGAAAAAATTGCAGAGGCCGGGGTGCAAAAAGTAAAAACTGATGCCCTTTTTTACAGGCGTGACATTGGAACTAGAGAATTGATCCAAAAAAGAATTGAGCATATGAGGAAACTAAGGGGGAATTAATTACATCTCTCTTAATCTTTTTATTCTCTCATCCAAAGGTGGATGCGTTGCAAACAGCTTGTCAAGTGGGCTTGTATTTGGATCTGTGAAAAACAAGTGTGAAATCCCCTCACTTACCTTCATTTTTCCAGTGTTTTCTTTCTTGATTTTTTCAAGCGCCTTTGCAAGCCCTTCCGGGTACCTTGTAAGTTTTGCTCCGCCGGCGTCGGCTGCAAACTCCCTTTTTCTTGAAACTGTGGCCTGCACAATTCTTGTTGCAACTGGTGCGAGGATTGCAAGCAAAACTCCAATGATAAGCAATACAACTACAACTGCTCCGCCGCGGTCTCTTGACCTGCCGCCGCGGAACCACATGCTTCTTATGAAAATTTGGCTAACAACTGCAATTATTCCTACAAGAGCTGCAACAAGTGTTGAAAATCTTATATCATAGTTCATGATGTGTGTCATCTCATGCCCAATCATTCCTTCAAGTTCATCTCGCTTCAATTTTTCAAGCGCACCGGTTGTAACGCAAATAACCGCGTGCTCAGGATCCTTCCCTGCTGCAAAGGCATTTATTTCCGGGCTCTCCATAACATATGCCTTTGGCGCTGGAATTCCCGCGGCAATTGCAAGCCCTTCAACTGTGTCTATATAGTAGCGGTTTTTTATGGGGTCTGCCGGCTTTGCCTTTACAGATTTTAAAACCATCTCTGCCCCGTGATTGTATGAGTGCCAAATGTGTGCAATTATCAAAATTGTTGCAATTGAAATCATCAAAATGGCGGTGCCAGTTGAAAAGAAAAATGAGATGGCGTAAACTATTGCAAACAAAATAAAGAAGAAAACCGTGGCTAGAGCATACGATTTAATTTTGTTTCGCTTTATTTCATCGTAAAAGCTAAGCCTTTTCATTCAAATTCAACTTTTACTGGTTTTCTCTCTTTCTCGCTGGTCTCAAAGTATGGTTTTTGCTCTGTGCGGCCCATTGCGCCCGCGAACCATCTCCCAGGAATTGTCTTAATGAGGTTGTTGTAGCTCAGCACAGAATCATTGTAAAACTGCCGCGCATATGCAATCTTGTTTTCAATTCCTTCAAGTTGTTCCTGCAAGAGTTTAAAGTTCTCAGACGCTTTTAGATTTGGATAATTTTCTGCAAGGGCAAAAATTGTTTTCAAAGCGCCAGCAAGCATATTTCCTGCTTTCATTTTTTCTTCTGGCGTTTTTGCTCCGAGCATTGCCTTGTGTGCTTTTGTAACTTCTACAAAAATGCTTTTTTCGTGCTTTGCATAACCTTTTACAGTATTCACAAGGTTTGGCACGAGGTCTGCTCTTTTCTTAAGTTGCACATCAATCTGTGCCCAGGCGTTTTGAACCCTGTTTCCAAGCACAATTATCCTGTTTATGTAGTACACTGCAATTAAAACCAGTAAAATTACTAACCCAATTATCAGCCAAATTATTGCCATATTTCAAAGATAAATCAAGGAGTTATTTAAGGATTTTCTAAAAAAAACTTAATAAATGCTAAAACAATACTAATCTTATGAAACATGTAACAATAATAATTGGCTCAGACTCAGATAAAAACATCGCAGATAAGGCAATAGAAGTTCTTGAAAAGTACAATGTTCCTTACAATCTTGAACGGGCGTCGGCGCACCGCGAGCCGGAAAAAGTCCGTGAAATTGTAAGAAACTCACAGGCGGATGTTTTCATTTGCATTGCAGGGCTTTCAGCAGCCTTGCCGGGAGTTGTTGCAAGTCTAACCCCTAAACCTGTTATTGGAGTTCCTAAGGATGTAAAGCTTGGCGGTCTTGACTCATTGCTTTCAATTGCCCAAATGCCTTCCGGAGTTCCGGTTGCAACTGTGGGAATTGACAACGGAAAAAATGCTGCTTACCTGGCAATAAGAATTCTTGGGCTTCAATATCCTGAGGTTTTAAGACCATCTGAAACAACATCCAGTTTTCCATTTTCATCAAGTGAAACTATGGGTTCAAGTGCAGGCACAAGCACTACACAACTACCTTCTGGAACTTTTAGCATGTTTTCACAGTCCCCTACTCCCTCCTCCACGAATGAAGAAAAACCCAAGAAGGAAGAGCCGCGCGGTGATTGGCTTTAGGTATGGCTAAAAAGCAACTAAACATTGTAGAGGTCCTAAAAACAATACAAAATGAAGGTTTTCCTATTGCTTATTTTGTATTTAAGAAAAGAATAACTGATCTTTTAAGTGCATACTATTCATTCTATGGGAGATCTGTCCCTGAGCTAAGTGTGGGCAATCTTTCCAATGAGTTTGGTATTTCTTCCAGTTTTGTCTCTCAAAATTTTAAGATAAAGAGTGAAATCTATATTTTTTTAATTTTGCATCTTCTTGCCATTTGCAATGAGGAAAATTTTGTGAGATACCATAACTTCTTTATTCAAAATTTTTCTGGAATTACTGTAACCTATAATCTTAATCCCCACTATAAAAAAATCCCCCTCTTAGAATTTCCCCTTGAAAAGAAAAAACTTTTAGAATGGCTTAGAAAGTATAAAGAAACCTTTGAGGATTATTCTTTAAGTCGTAAGACGCTAATATCTAGTTCGTATTCTCATAAATATACCTATAAAAAAGGAACTCCCTTATTACTTGAAAGATTATTAAGTGAAGATGTCTTAAACATACTTGAAAAAGATATGGGTATTGTCTCAAAAAGAATAAAGAAATATAATAAGGAGTTAATCTATTTCTGATTAGGATGGAAAATTGGACCTATTCAAAAGCCGGCGTGAACATCTCTGAGGAGGAGAAATCAATTAAGGCAATTGCCAGCGCGCTTGAAAAAACTTTGAAAAACCGTCCGGTTCTGCAGGATATTGGCACTTTTGCAAATCTGGTTGACATTGGAAACGACCGCGCGCTTGCAATGAGCACAGATGGGGTTGGCTCTAAAGTTTTGGTTGCGCAGGCCTTAGAAAAATATGACACAATTGGAATTGACTTAATTGCAATGAACGTAAATGACTTGATTTGCCTTGGCGCGGAGCCAATTGCAATGGTTGACTATCTTGCAGTAAGAAAGCCAAGCGAAAAAATAATGGCCGAAATTGGAAAGGGACTTGCTGAGGGCGCGGAGCAGGCGGGAATTGCAATCATTGGCGGAGAAACAGCAACGCTTCCTGAAATAATTGCCGGGGATGAAAAGGCATTTGACCTCGCGGGCACGGCGGTTGGGATTGTTGAAAAGGAAAAAATAATTGACGGCTCAAAAATAAAGCCCGGCGATGTTTTAATTGGCCTGCCAAGCTCTGGCATACATTCAAATGGCCTCACGCTCGCGCGGAAAGTTTTGGGCAAGGAAGATTATCCGGAGCTTTTAATTCCCACTATGATTTATGTAAAGAAAATTTTAAACCTGATAAAAAATGCAGAAGTCCACGGGCTCGCGCATATGACTGGCGGCGGATTGAAAAATTTGCTCCGCCTGAACAAAAACATTGGATTTGAAATAACAAACTGGCCGGAAGTCCCAGAAATTTTCAAGAAAATCCAAGAGAAAGGAAGGGTGCCGGAGCAGGAGATGTATCAAACATTTAACATGGGCATTGGCTTCTGCGTTGTTGTTCCTGAAAACGAAAAAGAAAAAGCATTGAACCTTCTTAAAGATGCAATTGTACTTGGAAAGGCAGTGGAAGGAAACAAGGTTAAGAAAGGCAACTTAATCTATTAAAAATTGTTGATTTTTGGATTTAAAGAATTTAGTGAAGCTAGTTTATTAATAAAGTAAAAAGTGCCGGAGTGGTAACCCTCCGACTATGCCTTTAACCGGACATTACTTACTTTCTTTTTCTTATATTTAAATTTTCTTATTTCTCGTTTTATTAACTGGGCCCAGTTAAATTAAATTTATAAACGGGTAAACTTGTTTCCTAATTGCCGAGGTGTCGGAGCTTGGTAACGAGTCCGGCTGATGACCGGGTTGCCTTTAACCGGGCATCGTGGGTTCAAAACAACTATTAGTTGTGAGGTCCCCACCCTCGGCGTCTAAGGCACACGCTTGTTTTAGTTATTAAATTCTCTCCCAAAAAATTATAAAAAGACAGAAATAAATCAAGCATCCAATGAAACTCAAAATAAAAGTAATCCCTAACTCAAAAACTGAGCAAATCATCGAGAGTGATCCTATTATTGTAAAAGTCCGCGCACCGCCCGAGAAGGGAAAGGCAAACAAGGCCGTAGTTAAGTTGCTTTCAAAACATTTTAATGCAAAAGTTAGGATTGTTTCCGGGGAGAAAAGCAGGGAGAAAGTTATTGAGATAATCTCTAAATAAATTTATAAATATCTTGGCTGATCTAATACTTATGTTAAATATGACTCATAATTATAATTACTTGGATTTTGCTTCTCATATCTCCTTTTTTGAATTTTTACAAGAGGAATTTAAAGAATCTAATTTTAAGACAGAGAAATACTTAGAAGAAATTAAAGAATTATCAAAAAAAGACACCTGGGATATAGAAGAATTAGCAAACTTTTTAAGAAGTTATCCCAAATCTTTTGAAATTTTTGAAGAAATTTTTCAGTTATCTAGATTTACTAATACTCAGCTAATCTATTTTTTATTTGATGTTAGAGTTCTTAATAGCACGAATATAAGTAACCTAATTGATTATCTAAAAAAGAATCTGGAATATGATGATCTATTTGTTGAGCTTTTTATAAAGCATTCTAATAATACAAACTTTAATAATATAAAATTTAATAGTGCCGATGAAATAATTCGTTTTATTGAGAATCACGAAGATAAACAGTCTGAAAAGTATCTTATTTTTCTGCTAAAAGCAACTGTTATAAGTTATACTGAGTTGGCAGTTAAAGCCGAGGTTGTCCACAACAGGATCTCCAATTCTAATTTCAAGGATGTATCAGAGCGAATAGCAGGATATTTAATTAAAAATTTACATTTAAATGAAATTTTAAAAGGAATTAAAATTAAGGAATTCTTGGAGAATAAAAGAATTCCAATAGACACTAAATCAATTCATGGTAATTTTGGAAAGATTAAGATTTCAACGATATTAAAAAAGCATGGTTTTGTAAACGGAGACCCCTTATTTGATAAATTTAAAATTAAAACTTTAAACAATGACCTAAATAAGATTGATACTCTAAAAGAACTAAAAAAGAAGTTTGTTTTTGTTACTGAAAGATATGTGGAAGATGTGCTCAAAAGAAAAGATAATACTCCAAAAAAATTTGATTTTATCTTACTCTATGATTTAAAACCAAAGATAGTTATAGAAACTAACTTTTATTCTACTTCTGGATCAAAGATAAACATCAATGAAGGAGAATATATTGATTTAGATGAGGATATTAAGAAAAAACATAGCAACTTAATTTTTATTTGGGTGACTGATGGGAATTATTGGCTTACTTCGCATGGCAAAAAAAGATTATTGAATTTGTATAATTACTTTGGAGATCGTATTCTAAATTATAATTTACTTGATAAATATTTGGATGGATTGAAAGAAGAAATGAAGCAAAATATTTAAATATTTATTAATACTTCTATTAATTAATATGTACTTATATTAATGAGGGGGTAAAAATGAGTAAAATACCTATTACCGTGACTGTTGATGAAGAAGTGTTTGAGGAGTTTAAAAAATTATGTGAAAAGAACGACATCAAAGTATCAACAAAAGTAAATAGCTTAATGAAAGAGTGGATTAATAGCAATAATAAAAGCAGGTATTCAAATGACAGATAAAAAATATATTGAAATGAAGGAAATCACGGATAAAGACTATAAGGAGTTTGTTTCTAAACATAAGAAGGTCATTATTGAAGATACTGAATTGGAAATTGGAAACCCTAATAAAATTAAAGTTCTCCAACCTGAAAATTTTGAATTAGAAACAACAACTCTTTGGAGTTTTCCAGAAAGAGGAAAATGGGCAACGCATTATTTAAATGCAAGATATCGGGGAAACTGGGCACCCCAAGTACCAAGAAATTTAATTTTAAGATACTCAAAAGAAGGCGATACGGTTTTAGATGCTTTCGTTGGCTCTGGAACAACATTGATAGAATGTAAATTAACTGGAAGAAATGGGATAAGTGTAGATATCAATAAAGATGCGTTAATCTTAACAAGAGATAGGTTGCACTTTAATACGCTAAATAATAATTTTCCTGAACAAAAAACATTCTTAGGGGATGCAAGAAACCTTAATCTAATTGAAGACAAAAGTATCGACTTAATTGCTACTCACCCCCCCTATGCCAGTATTATTTCTTATACAAAAAATTCTAATAATAAGGAGCGTGGCGACCTATCTAAGGTCCATTCCGTTGATGAGTTTTGTGAAGAAATGAAAACAGTAGCTAAAGAATTTTTTAGAGTTCTCAAACCAGGAAAATTTTGTGCCGTGTTGATTGGAGACACAAGAAGGCATAAGCATGAAGTTCCAATATCGTTCAGAACAATGCAATCTTTTTTAGATGCCGGTTTTATTCTAAAGGAGAACATTATAAAAGCACAGCATAACACTAAAACTGCCCCCCTGTGGAAAAATATGTCTGTTAAATATAATTTTCTGTTATTAGCACACGAGCATCTTTTTGTATTCAGAAAGCCCGAAGAAGGTGAAAACTTAACCAAATTTAAAGAGAGTATGAAGTGGTGGTGATCCTGTTTAGATCTCTATCCTTTATCCTAACAGAAACAATTATTAATCTAAACTCTAAATTAATTCTATGGTTGATGTAAATAGCTTTATTCAAAAGTCAATTGAAGACATAAAGAGCAAGATTCCTGAGCCAAAGAAAGCAATTATTGCGGTTTCTGGCGGTGTTGATTCAACAACTGCGGCTTTTTTATGTGCCCGCGCGGTTGGAAATCGGCTTATTGCAATACATGTTGATACCGGAC
>JALTGF010000011.1 GCA_027077325.1 archaeon | reverse complement strand
TAAACAGCCCACTGCATGGAAGATAAGGCAGCATTTTGCTGACATGACTGATAGCGAACGTGCTATTGTTCGCCACAATATTGAAAAAGAAATTAAAGAAATACAAGAGGATAAAGAAACACAGAAGAAACTCCGTTTGAATGCACCTAAAGATTCAAAATTGCTTTATACTGACAGAATAAAACAACTGGATAAACTTCTTGCTGGCAAAGAAGAACAACTAAAACGTCTTGACAGACTGCAGGCTAAAGAATCTGAAAAGCAAAAACAAACCATCCCTGAGGTTTCGACTCAGGGTGCGGGGCAGGAGATTAAGCCTGCCCCTGCTAAGTTGCCTGAGGAAGCCAAAGGAAAAACAAGTAAGGCACAAAAGAAATTTGCATTCCCCAATGAAATTAATTATGAGTTAGCAGTTTCTGCTCATCGTGGGACTAGCTTTGTTCCTGAAAAAAGAGGGAAGCAAGAGCAACAAGATTACGCCGATCATCTTAATCGTGTCTATGACACAATCATGGGGATGGCTCGCAATGACAAAGAACGACAACTTGCAGAAGAAAAGCTCCAAAAATATAAGCAGGGATATAAGAGACGTCTTGAAGCACTTTTAAAGGCTAAGTCACGCACGATGAGTACGATGATTACTGGAGCTTCAAAATTCCCTACAGCCCGTAACCAAAAAGCCCTAAACATTGAAGATGCAAGACTTCAAGATCTTATAACATTCAGTAAAACGGCGATTGGTAGAATGCAAAAGGAGATGCGCCCCGAAAAAGCTCCTATCTCATCAACAGATAATGATGCTATTACTAAATTAGAGAATAAAATAAATGCCAAAGAAAAACGCCAGGTATTAATGAAGGCTGCGAATAAAATTGTTCGTAATAAAAAAATAAATGATGATACAAAAATAGAAAAGCTCCAAATTCTTGGGCTAAGCAAGGCAGTTTCTAAAGAATTGCTGACCCCTGATTATATGGGTAAAAAGGGTTTCCCTTCATGGGAATTGTCTAATAACAATGCTGAAATTAAACGGCTACGGGGGCGAGTAATTGAACTTGAAGCAAGGCAAAAAAAAGCTGAATCCATTGGAGGGGCTGAAGAATTTTCGTTTGATAGTGGCACTGTTGAACTAAACTATAACGACGGCTTTATCCGTATTTTTTATGATACTAAACCCTCGGCCGATGTCAGAACAAAATTAAAATCTAACGGGTTCAGATGGGCACCAAGTGAAAGTGCTTGGCGTAGAAAGTTAACAAGACAAGCCAAGTATAAAGCCGAATTAGTAACTGGGGCAGAAATTACTTCTCCACAAACAAAAAAGAGCGAACTGCGTGTAGAGACAGCCTCAGACAAGATCATTTCTGAGGCCAAATCCCGTATCCTTTCCGCCGCTCCAAACCTGAAAGGGAAAGAAGGCTCAAGTGCCATTCTAGGCGATCTAGCTACTCTAGGAGCGGACGTAATCAGAAAAGGGGCCAATACCTTTAAAGAGTTCTCCAAAGGTATGAGAGAGCATCTCAGGGCCGTGTGGGAAAAAGTTAGGCCCTATATCCTGAAAAGTTATTATGCTGCTAAAAAAATTATAGCTAATCAGCGTGGATCTGTTAGCAATAAGCCTATTGAAATTCATCCCAAAAGCCCGAAAGAGGATCTCAGTAAATGGGCAGACGCAGTTATCTCAAATGTAACAGAAGTAAGGAAGCCTGTT
>JALTGF010000010.1 GCA_027077325.1 archaeon | reverse complement strand
AATCTACCGCTAAGCTTTGAACACCGCAGTGCAATGATGGCATTAGCCCCCTGAACTGTCCAATGCATGCCGGATTGCTTTACCCTTGCACCAATAACATGTCTACATCCTGATTCCACAATACCGCTGGATGTACACAGTCCTAATTTACGAAAATACGGATAATTCAAGCGCTTTCTGTTTTTGATCAAGTATTTTCTGCAGCTATTTGCTTCTTTACATTTTTCAACAAAGGGCTCAAGTTTATCCAGAATTGTATCAATTCTACCAGCTTCCAAATCATCCCGACGTTCTTTGCCCCATTGCTTCCCTAAATCGCTTTCTGTGCCGAATATTTCTTTGGCTGTATTTGAAATTGTACCCTTGGCATGATAGAGATCAATTATTTGAATTGCATTCGGGAAAACCTCTCCTGCAATATTCCAGATCCAAACAGCTCCGTCCCCAAGGATAACTTGCCGCTTTGCTTTATCAAACCCTCTCCTTTTAGTTTCTCTCTCTATTCTACAGGCAAACTCAGAAATATTCTGATCCAAGTCCCCGGTTGCAGCACTTTCTATGGCTGCATTGTATGTTACAGATCCCTTGTCCCGGGTAGGAATACCATCTTTATCTCTACTGTCAGCACTAAAGGTCACGGCTAACTTTACTTCGCGGGTTTTTGATGAACCATCTATCTGTTTCCCTTTACGACCTTCTGTTTCTTCTTTTCTTACCGGGCATCCGGTTCCATCAATTCCCAGGTACATTGTTTCACTGCAGGGTATTCCTTCCTTGATTACAGACTTTTCATTTTCTGAGATCTCTTTCCCAAGACTTTCCGAACCTCTCTCAACCTGTTTTGCGCTAATATGAAGAGCAGCCAGATGCTCTATCATCTGGCTGCTTTCTTTAAAACTGAGTCCACTGGCAGTATGACCAATCATTCGTTTAACTCCATCGGAAAGAGAATCTTTATCAAATCCAAGTTTTGTATCACGGGGAAAGTATCCCCGACCATTCTCATCAATGTAGAAGGCTCTTTTCAGGATTATGTCCCCCAGAACTGTAACAAATGTTTTTTCTTTCCGTCCGGCATAAGTCATTGTCCTTCCATCGGGATGGATAATTGTAGGCTGCTGGTCACTTCTATCATAATTAATCATGGTTTCAAGGATATTTGCTCCAATACGAAGGGATGTATCTCTAACTAGTGTTTCCAGAGTTTCAAAATTAGATGAACCTGATAGAGCCTGCTTTACTAAACCAGAGATTTCTTCTTCCATGGCTGTTTTAATTTTTGAGTTTAGCCCTTTTTTTGGACCTTCACTGAAGGCCCTTGGGGTTCTTTAAGTTGGGCATCGCAGATTTTTATATTAGTCTCAACATATTCCTTAACAAGTTCCTGAAATTGATGAAAAGTATCAATCTGATGGTAGGTTATTTCTACTTTTTCTTTGGGTATTGTTGTAGAAACAGTTTTCTTATTTATCGATCGTGTCACTAACCAGTGGGGACCATGCCCTTTGGATCCATCTTTGGCGCAATGACAATAAGGCTTTCCGCATTTTCGATATCGCGGAGAAAGAGAGCCTTGCCTGAAATCGTCTAATTCTCTGATTTGTTGCAGGATCTGTTCTTTGTGAGCTTGTAATTTGTCGAGTATCTCAATTTGATTCATAGTCCCCTCCATTGTATCACACGTCATACTGGACGATATATATACGTCCAGTATAGCACTAAAAAGCAGATTGATAAAG
>JALTGF010000009.1 GCA_027077325.1 archaeon | reverse complement strand
TTGCTCCTTCTTGTATCTCTTCAATTTGCCACGGTCTCCAGCCCTTCTCATACCCAGGTGTAGTGATTCCTGAACCATTGCATACAGGGCATTGATACAGATGTCCTTTCTCTGAGTATTCACCATGTCCATAACAGGCCAAACAGGTTACCATTTTAGGTAATGGGATCTCATGTGTAGTTACTGGCAAAATATCTGCTGTATCATTCTTTAGGATTCGACATCCTGTCTTTGTTTGCGCTTTCCAGTACGTGATTTTGAGCCCCTCACGCTTTGCCTTTTCAATTTCCTGAGCGATCTCCCTACGATTCATGGCGTAGTAAATTTGTTCCCTTCCCTCCGACAAAGGTGCGAATCCAAGACAATGGACTGTTAAACTCCTACCCATCTTTATTACCTCCTGTTTTTTATTGCTTTGCGACTAGCAAATTTAATTCTTCAGTTCAGCCTGCAAGCTCTCAACTTACAGGCTGTCAGAGAAATTAAGTCCATAACATATCATTGTCGTATTCTATCCCTTTGACCTCATACTCTGCCATACGTCTATAAGCCTCGGCATACAGCTCATACGCCTCGGTTTCGTCTCTATTAGTGTCAAGAGTAGTATCCCCATCAAGGATACTCCCAACGTGATCGTAATCATGGACAAATCCGCCAAGTAAAGAAGTTTCTGAGCCGTATGCTAGCTCAGATTCTTTCTCTTCTATTAGTTTCGCTAAATCCCTCAGGGTTTTCATTTTTTAGTCTCCTTTTAGTTTTTTTCAAAAAAGTACCAGATATTAACGCCTCTGGTGGGGCGTATAGCCATGACCTGATGCTACTCGTACAACACAAGGCTCTGGTCTCCCAGGGTCCTGAGAGCGACATGTCCGCCCGATCATGGCCTCTCAGTGGCTAAAATATAGTCGGCGGCTTTTTGTGCTTGGCTTGCCGCCCATACTACCATTTTTGGGTCTTTTCTCAGGCGACCAAGCCAACCTTGTATATAGGCCGCTTGATTATTGATTACAGATTGCGATATACCGCAATGGCCGCAAAGATAGGCACTACCCATCTCTGCGACAAGCTCTTCCTTGCTGTATTCGTGGGACCCAAACCCGGCCAAAGTTGTAAGACTTTTCCGGCCAAGCCGGGACTCATGGCCGGTGCTGTGAGTAAGCTCATGGAATAGGGTGCTATAATATTCCTGGTCTGTGATAAATGTCCCCTGCAAGGGTATATTGATGTAATCTCTCATAGGGGAGTAGTAGGCCCTTTGTTCTTTGTGGGTAATTGCCGGGGCCTTTGGCATGGCCTTAACAATCCTTTCAGCCTCATCTATCGGCTGAAATTCCCTTGTTTTGAATTCAGGGACCTTACCGTCAAGGCCCTCGCATTGTTCTGTGTTGAAGACACGGTAATACCGCAACACAAAGTAGGTTTTAGTTTTTGTCTCTCCATCTTCTTCTATCTCTTTTTGTGACGTACTCCAGAACGTTACCATAGTTGACTTTTCACCTTTGCGGACCTTGCCGCCAAGTTTTTGGACTTGCTTGAAGGTCAACCAATATGGACTTGTATAACCAGAGCAAGCTAACAAAAAAACATTAATGCCATGGTAAGGTTTTTTTGTTATAAGATTCATAGCCGGTTCTCCACCGTTCCATGGCCGATGCCAAGGAATTATGCCAGATTCCAACTTCTTTACGATCTGATCTGTAATAATTTTATAAACTTTATTCATGGTCTACCTCCCTTGCG
>JALTGF010000008.1 GCA_027077325.1 archaeon | reverse complement strand
CATTCCTAAACAACGCATCAAAAACATTCTCTAATGGAGGATCAACAGGAAAGTATTACGAGTTCCCAGGAGGAAGTGCAGGGACAACAATTGCAAAAGTATCTAACGCGACAACATCTGTAACTGCCGGAAGGCTTACATATTACTTCACTCCAGGAGCAAGCACATCAACTCTTGCTAATATTAGCGGAGTTACATTAACAGCCTATCCAATGGTCTTGCTATTGGAAGAAAAAGGTAAGAATTCTGCTGGAGCAGATGTAAGAGACGCAATTATTGCTAAAACAACATCTGCAGGAACAACTCCGGCAAAGATGGCATGGAGCTCAACTGTTACCTTTACAGATGCAAATAGTCCATCATTCAAAACATTAATAAGCGATACATACACAAGCAAAGCTGTTGACAGATACGGTACAATGGTTAAGAGATACACTTATGACCAGGGTTCAATAACAATCTATTATCCAGATAATCAGGCAATTGCCGCAGTTGGAATAGGAGCAGACCCATCATTCACAATTGGTGGTGGAAACACTGAAATAAAATACAATCAATCTGTTCCAGGACAAATCGCAGCAAACGCCGCATGGTTGGATACAGAAGTAACACCTTCAATCAAGAGCAATAATAACTTAATCTTGGTTGGTGGACCAGCAATTAACAGTCTCGTAGCTGACTTAGCTGCACAACCAAATTCAAGTGTATGGAATTTGAACACTTGGAGAGATGGTGCACACAACAACATGGCTCAGATTGCTTTGGTCGAAAACGCATTCGCTCAAGGCAAAGTAGCATTAGTTGTTGCGGGACACAGTGCAGATGACACAAGAGCTGCTTGCAAAGCTGTAGCAAACTATGATGTAGCTCCATTCAAAGATAAAGCAACAAAAGGAGTTACAGAAATAACCTTAACAAGTGCCGAATATCCAAGCTAAACAGCTGAAAAGTCAAGTTAAAAAATTGTGAAGAGTTAAACACTCTTCCATACCTTCTTTTTCTTTTTCCATTTCATCTTATTGTTAAACTAAGACTAAATCAGATTCTAAAATTATTTTCTTATAGAAAACTTAAGAAAATTCAATTTTGAGAGAAAAATAAATGGGACGGGTGGGATTTGAACCCACGACATCACGGTCTTCAGCCGTGCGCTCTCCCAGGCTGAGCTACCGTCCCAACATTAAATCATTTTGTAGAAAGAAATAAATAAAAGAACTATGGCAAAAATTCTTGTTTCTTAATTTTTTCAGGAAGATATGTTTCAGCTACAAACTCCAGTTTTTTGGATGCTAAAGCCTGCTGCTCTATTCTCACACCCATATTTATCATTTTATCGAGCTCTTTTTGCCATAATTCATGTTTGAACCATGCATAGCTTTTTAATTCCAGTGCTCTTTTATAATCTTCAGAAGGGCCCCCTGCTTTTTTTGGAGGAATTCCTTTTAGTTTTTCTGTAACTTTCTTTAAATTATAATTTTCTATGTCTTCTACAGTCATTCCTATTAGTTTTGCTGAAGGCGTCGCCAATCTTTTTGACTCAAAAGCCAAGTTCATAGAACCTGTCTTCAATACAGAATAAATATAAAATCCCCACGGATCCCCATCTGTAAAAACATATACAGGAAGTTCCAGTTTTTGATGCAAAAGATGTGTTAATCTTCTGACCCCTCTAGATGGTTGGCCTCCGCTTGATATTATAATTGCTTTGTTTTTTATATGGAATTTTTCTTCTACCAATCGATCTCCCATAGCTCCTGTTTCAACAAC
>JALTGF010000007.1 GCA_027077325.1 archaeon | reverse complement strand
GAGGTGGAGAGGATATAAACTTTTGCGACAAGGCAAGGAAGGTCGGATATAAAATTTATTGTGATACAAATTTAATTGTTCCTCATTTAGGGGAAAAACAAATATGGCAGTAGTAAAAACACAAGTAGATTTAATTGGCACAAGTGGCGGAAGAGTGACCGTCACTCACGGGACTTCGGTTGAAAGTTCTGCTTTGGATTTGTCAACAACGATAGGATTGTTAATCACAGCACAGGTTAGTTATGGTTCAACCGCACCAGCATCTTTGCCGCAAGTAGATATTCTGACTTCGCCAGATAATACTAACTTTGATACAGAAGCATTTGGCACAGAGTATATTCCAGCGGCTGATGCTACTATCAAACAACAAGCAATAGCAGTAGGACCTGAAATAAAATACTCCAAAATAAAAGTCACCAATTCAGATGCTACTTATGATATTGATGTCTGGATAAGTTCAGTAAAGACGACAAACTAATATGTATGTTGATACACATCCTAACACACAAAGGATTATCCAGCGTGGGCAATTTAGCAAGAATACGGAGTATGGGTTGGTTGGATATTGGAGGTTTTTAGGGGATGCTCACGATTGGAGTGGACACGGAAAGGGTGGAACTCCAACTGCAATAACTTGGCCAAGTTCAGGAGCGCCACTTGGAAAATGTGCCCACTTTGACGGAAGTAGTAGTTATATTAAACTGCCTGCTGGTTCTTTATTATACTCAACATTTACCATTGTAATGTGGTTAAGAGACTATGGACAAGCTACGTCGTCGTATGATGACAGTGGGTGTTTTAGTAATTTTTATGCTGAATCTGCTGGATATGAGGGATGGTTTATCAGAGCACAAAGATGGTCTACTAATGGAAGATGGCTTTTGAGGGTATGGAAGGATGGCTCACTCACATCAGTTGGGCAAGATGGTATTAAATGGGGAGACAATAGATGGCATCTCGGGGTTTTTACCAGAGACGGAGTAAGCACAATAACGAAGGCATATTGGGATGGGCAACTAATAGATATGCGAAAAGCACCAATGGGATTACCAGCTAACACCCGTTATCCAGCGTTTGGAGCAAGAATTGGGGCAACAACAAGTTATTTTTGGCGAGGTGAACAGGCAGAAGTTAAATTTTATAACCGAGTATTATCAGAAGGAGAAATCCGTCAATTATATCAATTAGGCACAAACAGAGTAGGATTAAAGAATTATTTAACTGCTTCCGCTTTACAGCAATTCTATCAAACTATTTCAGTAATAGAAACCCCAGTAGTTGGTTTAACTAAACAAAGTTCATTAAAAAGACTAATCTCAGTAGTAGAGAATAGTATCGTCAATCTGTCAAGGGTAGCCAGTTTAAAAAGACTAATCTCAGTTTCAGAAACGGCGGTAGTTTCTCTTAAAAGAGGGTTTTTCAAAACAATCTCAGTAGTAGAAACTGCGGTTGTTAGTTTGACGGCGGTCAAGATGTTTTTCAAAACTATCTCCGTAATAGAAAACAGCGTTGTTAGTTTGTCAAGGCGAGCTAATCTGAGCAGGCTAATATCGGTAGTAGAAGCCCCAATAATCAGTTTAACAAAATTCAAGGCAGTCCGCAGAACAATAGCAGTGGTAGAAAATGCGGTAGTTAGTTTGAGTAAGGTTAGAAGGATTTATCGGACAATCTCAGTAGTAGAAATAGCCGTAGTTAGTATTGCTAAAAAGGGTTGGTGGAGAACAATAAAACACACAGCTAATTGGATATTCAAGGATAAACACTAATATGG
>JALTGF010000006.1 GCA_027077325.1 archaeon | reverse complement strand
GATATAACTGGGGAGATAAACATATAAACAAAGCAATAGGAAAAGTAAAGAAACTGAGAAGAAAACAAGAAAAGTTTAATAATCGAAAGCGAAAATAGATACAAGATAAAATGCGAGGGTGGCGGAGCCGTGGCAACCTTTTAGAAAAAGGTTGATCAAAAGCAAATTGCGAAGCAATTTGCAGGTGCCTCGCTTCGCTCGGCAAAAGCATAAAACGTATCAAGAAGCATTTAAAATAAAATGCGAGGGTGGCGGAGTCTGGTCAAACGTGCTAGGTTGAGGGCCTAGTGCCTTAGTGGCTGCGCGAGTTCGAATCTCGTCCCTCGCATAGATTTATTCTGTAACAAAAAACTATTTAACCAAATTATTTTTAACTAAAAATAAGATGATAGAGAGCATATTCATAGAATTGAGCATAATTATAATTATTGCTGTGGTTGTTTCCGGGATTATGAAACTTCTTAAGCAGCCAATTATGATTGGGTATATCATAACAGGCATCATAACGGGCCCATATTTTTTGGATATTGTCAAGTCAATGGACAGCATAAGAACATTCTCTCAGTTTGGGATTGCATTTCTTCTTTTTATTGCGGGCCTTAGTTTAAATCCAAAAATAATTAGGAGTGTTGGGAAGGTTTCACTTTTGACAGGAGTGGGGCAGGTTACTTTTACATCCTTGATAGGGTTTACAATAGCAAAACTGCTTGGATTTCCAACTATTTCAGCAGCATACATCTCAATTGCACTTAGTTTTAGTAGCACAATTATAATTATAAAATTGCTATCAGACAAAGGCAGGCTTGAAACACTTTATGGAAGAATAGCACTTGGATTCTTGATAGTACAAGACATAATTGCAATAGTTATCTTAATGGTAATATCCTCATTTGCAAAAGGGACAGTTACCGTTTCGTTGACCTTAGAATCAATTTTAATTGGAGCAGTAGCACTTGCAGTAGTTGTGCCATTTAGCGTATTTGTTTTGCCAGACCTTAGCAAAAAAATTGCGAAATCACAAGAATTCCTTTTACTTTTTTCAATTGGATGGATGGTTTTGCTTTCTGCAATTTTTGGATATCTTGGGTTTTCAATAGAGATTGGTGCATTAATTGCAGGGATAACCTTGGCAGTTACACCATACCACTACGAGATAAAACTAAAACTTAAGATTTTGCGAGATTTCTTTATCCTTTTCTTTTTTGTGCTTCTGGGCTCGCAAATGGCATTTTCAAATATGACTTCAATGATAATCCCAATTGCCATATTTTCAACCCTCGTGCTTGTTGGGAATCCTATAATTGTTATGAGCATAATGGGGCTTTCAAGATATAGCAAGAGAAATGGATTTCTTGCCGGGCTCACAGTGGCACAGATAAGCGAATTTTCATTGATTTTAGTGTCCTTGGGAGTCAGTTTGAATCAGTTGGGCAATGACGTCTTGTCAATGATAACAGCAATTGCACTAATAACTATTTTTGGATCAACTTATATGATTGTGAACGGTGAAAAATTGTACCAGCGCGTTTCAAAGTACTTAAGCATATTTGAGAGAAAAGGAAAGAAAGTGGAAGGGCATGAACATAGAAGAGATGGCCATTATGAGATTATGCTGTTTGGATGCAACCGAATTGGGTACACACTTCTTGACTCAATAAAGAAACTGAAGAAAAAGTTTATGATAATAGATTACAATCCAGAAATAGTTTCACAACTCTCTGAAGAGGGCTATCATTGCATATATGGGGATGCGAACGATACTGAGTTATTAAATAGTATTGATTTCTCAAGTGCAAAGATGGTCATTTCAACAATTCCAGAAATTGAAACTAATTTGATACTAATAGACACAGTTAGGGCGCGAAATAAAAAGGCAGTAATTATTGTTGTTTCTCACCAGATAGATGAAGCAATGAAACTTCACGAAAGTGGGGCCACATATGTTATAATGCCGTATTTCCTTGGCGGCAGATACGCATCGACGCTAATAGAGAAGTATGGAACTAATGTAAAGAAGTTCCTGAAAGAAAAAACATTACAGATAGAACACCTAAAAATGAGAGAAACATTAAAGCACGAGCACCCAAGAAGGCAGAGATAGGTTAAACTCTTAGAGCGCTCTTGAAGTCCTTTGCTTTTTTCTTTAACACTTTGATTCCGCTTAAAACAATTTGTTTTGGATCGAGACCGCCATAACTTTCAATTGTGAAAGTTATTCTTTTAGGGTCATCATAGCCATAACTTATAACACCTGGCTGCCACTTTGCATGATCTTTTCCAACACCTAAAACGGCTGTTGCTTCAAGTTTTATCTTTTGTCCTTCACCTAATTTTACAATTGGTATTTTGTCATCTGCAACTGAAAATCCAGCAGGCCCTTTTAGGTCTCCTGAGTAAACCATTCCTGGCCCCTTCTTAATTAGCGTGAATTTAACTTGGCACTTAGCGCACCCTTTTCCCTTGCAACTGCACTCATTTGGTAAGTTTAGCCCTTTTATGTCGCCTTTGAGTGGAATCAACCCCAAGCGATGAGCTATAAACTCATCATAAAATGCCGAACTGTTCTCAATAAAAGTAACATCGTTTATTGCAAGAACTGGCACCTGTGAAATAAGGACCCTTCTAAGTGCATTCGCAAAAGCAATTGTCGAATCTTCCAATGAAAATTGTAAGTTCTTTTTATCAGATTTTATCAGTTTAACTTTCATTTAAACTCTCCTGCCCCTTCTTCCACCTTTTTTCTTCATTATTCCGTGAGGGATAGGGGTTACATCCTCAACTTTTCCAACTCTAATTCCAGACCTAGTAAGTGCTTTTATTATAGATTGAACAGCCGGACCATGTGACTTTGCACCAGTTCCACCAGGGGCACGCATTTTTATATCTACTTCGGTAAAACCCTTACCAAGCAGATCATTAGCAATGTTTGTTGCAATTTGCATTGCAGCATACGCCGATGGCTTTTCACGACCGCTTCTTACAACCATCCCGCCAGAAGCCGTGCTTATTGTTTCGGCTCCAGTTATATCAGTTGCATTTATTATAGTATTATTAAATGATGAATAGATATGGATTACTGCTTTCTTTGTTTTTTTTGTGCTCATTGTTCGCCCTCCTGTTTTTCTGCTGGCACTTCAGCTTTTTGGACTGGAGCAGGTTTAGGTTTTCTTGCTTTTGGGCCAATATAAGAGATCTCATTCTCATCTGAAGGAGATATCAAAGTATTTGGAGCAGTGTGCTTCCTCCCTTTTAGGGCGATATGCCCATGAAGGATAAGTTGCCTTGCTTGTTTTGGATCATTTGCAAGACCTTTTTTATAGACAATTGTTTGAAACCTTCTATCTAGAAAATTCTCCAACTTTAGTGCAAGAACATCTTCTAGGGTAGCGTCTTTTTTTACAATGCCAAGTTGGTTAAGTTTGCGAATCAGTTCTTTTGTCTTTTCCTTTGCAATTTCTGGGGATTCCCCAATAATGTCTCTAGCCTGTCTCCTAAATTTACTTAACTGGGCTTCAACTCTCCAAATTTCACGCTTACCTTTCAGCCCATATACTTTTAGCAGATTATCTTCATAGTCCATCCTTGATGAAATCCAAGGATGTGCAGGTGTTGAATATGATTTAGGCCTTTTTTTAGTATCTCCCATTTTACCTACTTTTTACCCCCACTAGGTTTAGGTTGTGCTGGCTGAGCAGCTGCGCCTTTCTTTTTCTTTCTAACACCAACAGTTCTGTTTTTCCTTCCAGTACTTCTTGTTCTTTGTCCCCTAACCTTTAAGCCAAACATATGCCTTATACCACGATAACTCCTAATTTTTTTCATTCGGCTTACATCTTCTCTTACAGAAAACATTAAGTCAGACTCTAGGAGATGATTATCTATCCCTGTTGCAAAGTCCTTCCTTCGGTTTAACAACCAGGTTGGAATGTTTAGGGAAGGGATATCCTCAAGCATTTTTTCAAGGTCTTTAAGCTCCGTCTCATTCAAATCAGATAGTTTTGTTTCAGGGCTGAGCCCAGATTTTATGCGAATAGCACGAGCCATAGAATAGCTTATCCCAGACATCCCACGGAGACTTCGCTCTATAGGAATATCTGCAGGCAAATCTTTCTTCAGTAAACGAACAAGATTTCGCCGTTCTTCTTTTGCTTCCTTTTGCTTGCCTTTCGGAGCCTCATTAACTTTTTTTGGTTTTTCGTCTGCCATTCTATAATAAAGTGCTCTAATTGATTGTTTAGGTTGTTTATAAAGGTTTTTAAATTACTAAATAACGTCAATGTTAGCTTGGTCTAGCCCCTCAAATTTTAGATTTATGCTTTGGATTCTCTTTTCAATTTCAGGCCACCCTTCTAATCTAAGAAGGTTGTAAGTTACTGAAAGATTCGGAACTTCCTCAACAAAAATGAGGCTTTTTAAATGGGATGCAATGTTATCTAAAGTTTCAATTACAGATCCGACTTCATTTTTGTTTTTTTCGTTAAGTTTCTTTATCTCTTTTAGCCCTTTCCTGCACAGCGTTTGAATTTTGTATAAGATATTTAGCTGGTGTTCTATAAGCAAACCAATGACAAGTTCATCCTGTATATTTTTCTGGTCTGTGTTAAAATTCGGCTTATTACCCGACTCAATTTTAATTAGTTTGCTGTATTCTTCATCAATTGAACTAAGCAGTTCTTTGACATTGATTTCCAAGTCAAGCAACACGGACAAGATACTAGAATCTGCATTTTTCTCAACATCCTTAATGGCCTTCATTAACTTGTTAAGTTCGTCCTTCGGCCTTCCAACATCTAAAAGTTCAGGAATAGTTCCATCTGCAATCCCTTTCTTTTTTTTAATAACAGATTTAACAAGCTCAACATGCTTAAGGACTAAACTAGCATCTTCTTTGCTAAGATTCGAAAGCAATTTCTTGCGAACGCCTGGTAAAATCATGATAAGAATTAATTTTCTGCAATTTATATATTTTAGCAAAGACAGAAAATTTATAACTAAACAAAAAATAACTATTTTTAATGGTAGGCAGCACATTATTAATACTTGACAATATAATAGCAAACATAGCTGAAGGCGGAGGACACATGGACTTACTACAAATCGTGAATTCATTGGCAATTGCACTAATTCTTATGCTCTCTGTTATCTCAATTTATTTTTCAAAATTGATGGGGGCCAAGATAAAGGCAATTGAAGTTCAAAAACAGACCCCATTAAATCCTGCATTTCACACAATCATTTTTACGAATTATGGGAATAAAACAGGAGTGGTAATTGGCCCAAATTTGATTTCAGAAGATGAAAGGATGGAAATAAGCAAAGAGGGTAGCAAAGAAACACTAGAAACATCAGTATATCCAATTGAGCCACATGGAGTATTAACAATTGAAGTTGAGATTTATTCGGACTCAAATAAGAATTCAAAATACCATTTAGAGTTTAAGGACTTTAGGGGAAAAACCATAAAGCTGCCAGTGCATACCTTTTATGGCAGTGGCCCAGCAAGCAAGAGAACTGCATCTTAAGTAATTTTTATTTTAAATTGCCTAATAAAGATTTAAAAGGATAGCCACATAACAGGAGTATATG
>JALTGF010000005.1 GCA_027077325.1 archaeon | reverse complement strand
GGGAAAAAGAAGAGGGGTTAAGTGCAGATGGAAGCAGTGAGTTTTTAGTAGATGGAATTATCGTACTCCACTATACTGGAATAGGTGGTGAGGAATTCTCAAATATAGAAGTAAGGAAAATGAGGGGGACTGACCATGCACGTGGGTACTATCCAATAGAAATAACCAACAATGGTATTTTAATAAAAAGCGAGGATGTTAAGAGGGTTTTATTAAAGTAATGATATGTGGGAACTCATAAAAAAATTATTAATCGCAAGGCAAATTACATTTGAAGAAGGGCATATAGAGTTCTTAAAACAAAAAGTTGCATTTGTACCAATCGATTTTCTTACTGAATTAACAAAAAAGACAATCGAGAAAGGTAAAAAAGATATGCTTGACCTTTATTGGTCTGCATGGTTTACTGGATATGATATCACACTTGGTCTTACAAGGGTGTATAAACTAAACAAATTTGAAGAGCGATATAAAGTGGCAATGGATGGTTTATCTATGCTTGGTTTTGGAAGTTATAAAACTTTGGAATTTAAAAGGGGTGAATTTTCTAAATTTGTTACATTTACTAACCCTTTGGCACTTCAATTATATCCTAGTAACAATCCTGTTGATCATATCCTTCGTGGATTTAATGCAGGTGGGGGCACAGCGGTGCATGAGACATTAATGAACTGTGTAGAAGTTGAATGTGCTGCACAAAATAAAAAGCAATGTTTGTTTGTTAATGGTACGACAGATTATCTTAAGAAGTATAACCCACAGATGGTCGAAACTCAGTTAGATCTCAAGTACTTGATACCAAAGCAAATAGATTTTTTAAAGAAGGTAGATAAAGAAGGGATCATAAAAATTTCTGAAACAGATTACTCTTATCTAAAATGAATAAATCTACTAAAACCCATTTTAAGGTTGCAATCGTAGGTGCAGGGCCTGCTGGATCTACCTGTGCGTACTGGCTCGGAAAAAACAAAATTAAAACTGTTTTGTTTGATGATTCTCATCCAAGAGAGAAACCTTGCGGTGGGGCAATTCCAAGAAAGCTAATTGATGAATTCAATATCCCTGAGCAAATTACGGAAAGCAAGAATGATTGGCTGATACTAGAGAGCCCAAGTGGTAAACTAATTAAGATAAAGGCTAAAAGATCTTCCTACTTCGTAATGAGAAAAAAGTTTGATGGCTACCTGTTAAACTTAGCAAAAAAATATGCGACTCACAAAAAAGAGAGGGTTATTGATGTTAAAAAAGATAAGCATGGCTGGAAAATCCTGACAAGTAATCGGTCCTATACAAGTGAAATACTGATTGGTGCCGATGGTGCTAATTCTTTGGTCAGAAAGGAAATAATTGGCCCAATCCCAAGAAAGCATATGGCAATGTGTGTTGGGTACCATATCCCCCATACCTATAAAGAAATTAAACAAAAATTCAAAAACGCTTTAGAGATTTATTTCGGCGGGTTGCCAATGCCTGGTTATATCTGGGTATTCCCAAAACGTAATTATGTGACAGTAGGCGTTGGTTTAGAACTAGAAAAAAGCAAGAATGCTAAACAAATTATGGATCAATTCCTAAAGGATCACCCAATGGGCAGACGGGTTCTACCGCCCCTGCCAAAGCACTTTTATGCTCATATACTCCCTTTTATTTCAGACCCAAAATTTTATGATGAAAAAGTAGTTGGGGAAAACTGGGCACTAATAGGAGACGCAGCAGGGCACGTTAACCCTTTTAATGGAGAGGGGATTTACTATGCAATGAAAGGCGGTAAATTAGTTGCAGAAGCAATCGTAAATGGCAATCTAAAAAGCTATGGGCGTAGTTGGAGAATCTCTTTTGGAGACGACATGGTCTTAGGAGCTAAACTTCACAAGTATTTATACACAAAATGGATTCTTGAATTTTTATTAAAACTGTCTAAAAAGAGCAAAAGTATGCAAAATTTAATTGTAGATCTAATTCTGACCAGGAGACCTTATCGAGAAATACTAGCTAGAAAGAATATCGTAAAAACATTACTCTCAGCATTTGCCGAACAATTTAGATAACATATGAAACTCCAAAAATCAAAATCGCCACGGCACCCGAGATAATAGATAAGAGATACCCTTTTGCATACCCTTCTGGAGTTCTTTGTTTTATAATATAACAAAGAGTTAGAAGAAATAATAAAATTGTTGGAAGGAAAAATAAAATATGATTTGACAAATAACCAAGATATGCTAATGTAAAAACTAGTGAATAGACGCCGATGTCATAAAAAAATTGAAAGTAATAAGACCCTTTTAAAGAGTATGCGGGCAAAGTTTTAATGCCTACTGATAGATCCTCTTTAATATCTTTGTAATCCTTGGAAAGGGTAATAAGGGTACTTATGAGGAAAAAAGTTAGAATAATTGGAATTGGTAATGCTTGGATGGAATTGTCGAGCGTCCATCCCAGTGTAAAAAGAATTAGTCCATAGCCAGTGGCCATTATTATATGCGCCAAGGGTGTCCACCTTTTTAATTTTAATTTTCCAGAATAAGCAACAGCAAGGAGGGGAACAAAAATACTAATTATAAATGCAACCCTATTGATGAAAATAGAAACCACTAAGGAGAGTATATAGAGGAGAACCCAGAAAGTATATGCTTGTGAAATTGACAAAGTTCCTTTTACAAGTGGTTTTTCAAAGTCCTGTACGCTATCCGATTTAATATCGTGGATGTTGTTTAAAATGTTTATTTGACTGGCCCAGAACACCCCCAAGACTAAGGATATAACAATTTTTAGATTTATAAAAATCCTATCATAGCCAATCCAGGAGGCGGAGAGCAAAAAAGATATGACAATGATGTAGGTATAGGGATAGGTAAGCATATAATACCCCTTTAGTTTTTCATAAATCTGTCTTTCTCTCATGTTACCTAGTTTATGTATGTGCCCTTTTATATATTTCATAAATTAATTATACTTGCTCAAATATTCTTATGTGTTGCCATGGATATTTTAAAAAACTTGCTTAAGAAATTAACAAAAAACACTAAGAAATGTCCTGAGTGCGGGGCAGAGCTTAGCAAGGATGCAAAAGTTTGCCCAGAGTGTGGTTACATCTTTATTAATCAATCAAAGCAGAAATTTAAAATTTACAACTTCAATCAAAATTGCTGTATTACCTTGCTCATTTTATTGATTTTATTATTTTGGATTGTATGGAAAATACAAAGCATACAAAAGTTATTATTGGCAGTTATTCTTGCCGCCATACTCTTGCTTATAATCCTAGTAGTTATGTTTGGGGGGCTCTTATTTAAACTAAAAAAACTTTTTAGATTTTAATGGAAAAACAGTCTAAACACGAAGGGAAAACGAAAGTTTCATTAATTAAAAAGTTTTTCTTTAGGCTAAATGCTTTAGAAATTTTTGCTGTGTTCGTCTCTGTACTTGTCATAATAATCTGGGCAATCTTCAGAAAACTTTCTACTGGTGGAGGCGGACCAAGCAAAACGCCATTTATAATTCTTGTTTTGTTGCTTTTGCTTTTTAATGGCTGGGCAATAATGAATCGAAATGGGTTTGATTTCTCAACAATATTCTTTTATGCATTAATTGTTGTAAGTGGGCCGGGTCTTGGCGTCTTGCTTACCTTAATCGGGGCTACGATTGTGTTCTATCTCTGGGGGAAGTCAACGCCTTTTGATTTCCTAATTGAGAAAAGCCTAATTCATAGAATTACCCAGACAGTTATGCTCCTGTTCATAACCATTGGAGTTTGGATCCTTTACTTAACTGGGCACGCTGAGCTGGCAATGGAGAGTTTTATGCCATTTGTTGTGATTTATACCCTTTGCAGAATTATCAGGGTATTTATCCTATCTATTTATGGAAGAGTCCCCTTAACAAAGTTAATGATATCCAATGGCACTGGCATCCTCCTAAATTATTATCTTGCTAAATATGCTCTGATTTGGATAATAAATTATGTGGCTTCAATGTCATGATTCTGAAGGAATTGCTTTTTGATACGCATTAATTAAGTCTCCTTTTGTGAAAATCCCAAGCAGATTTTGCTCATTTAGCCTCTCAACAACAAATAGGACGTGCTTTTGTGTTTTTGTAATCATATCTAGCGCATGCCTTACTGTTCGGTCAGGGTATATTATCGCCTGGTCAACCCTGACAAACTTCTTTATATCTATCCCCTTTTTCCTTAGAACTCTTTTTAAGTCATCTCTTGTTATGTACCCGATTAGGAGATTGTTCTCAAGTACAGGATAAAATGAGTACCCCAGTTTTAATCTTTCCCTCATAACTTTTCTAGGTGTTCCAACAGAAATGGTAACTGGTTTCTTTTGCATAACCTCTCCGACAGATATTGTCCTCAATATGTCAAATGGTTCTTCTTTTAATTTTATTCCGCGCCGCTTTAACTTTAATGTGTAAATATCGTCTTCTGGTATCAGTATCGCAGACAGCACGTAACTTAATGCGCACGCAGCCATCAATGGAATAAGCAAAGTGTAATTTTCTCCAATCTCACTAATCATGATTATCCCTGTCAATGGGGCTTTAAGTGTTCCTGTTATAAACGCACCCATTCCAACAAGTGCAAATATGTAGGGCTGGCTTACGAGATGTGGCATAAAATGATTAAAGAAAAGTCCAACTCCTGCACCAAATGTGGAACCCATAAATAATGTTGGCGAAAATATTCCTCCACTGCCTCCACTACCCAATGTAAATGAAGTCACTAAAAATTTTGTTAAAAAAAGTACTACTAAAGTAAAAAATGCAATTTTCCCAGCTAGTACTAAGCTTACTGTATCATACCCAACTCCAAGAACTTGTGGGACAAACAAACCGATTAGTCCGACAAAAAATCCGCCAAGCCCGACTTTTGCCGGAAATGGTATATCCATGTGCGTAAACAAGTCTTCTATCACATAAAATCCCCTTACCCAAAAATACGATGCAAACCCTACAATTATCCCCAATAGCAAAAAGAACGGGAGCGATGGTAATAACCTTTCTATTACTACGTCTGGGACCTTAAAAGTTACAAAACTGCCAAAGAATTCTCTGGCAATTGCCGCCCCCATAACTGCTGAAACAATTATTGGCATTAATGATTCTTTCTTTGGCTTTTTATAAATTACTTCCATTGCAAAAAGTGAAGCGCCAATTGGTGCGTTAAAAGTTCCTGCAATCCCTGCGGCAAGACCACAATTAACCAATGTCCTTGTTTGCTCTCTATTTAATGTTAAAATTCTTGAGAAAAATGATCCAATTCCTGCCCCAATTTGTGCAATTGGGCCTTCTCTCCCTGCACTTCCCCCAGAACCAAGGGTAATTGAGGCAACAATTGACTTTAAAATTGGGACTCTTGCCCTCATTCTTCCGCCATGTAAACTTATCGCTTCAAGAACTTCTGGGACCCCGTGCCCACTTGTTTCTTTTCCAAGGTAGAAAGTCATCACCCCCACTATTAACCCACCTACTGCAGGAACAAGCGCTATGGAATAAAATCCAAATGTTTTTGAAAAGAAGTCAACTACATCTCCCCTAAAAAATTTGGTAACTGCATAAAGCATGGCCCTGAATGCAACCGCACCAAGCCCGC
>JALTGF010000004.1 GCA_027077325.1 archaeon | reverse complement strand
TCAATTTTTTCAATTTTTCCAGCTTCCTCGAGGTCCTTGATTATTGCTTCTCTTGCTTCTTTTGAAGTCATCCCAGCATACTTCCCGGCTTTTTCATTTAAAGTCCCGTCAGGGTTCATTATCTCAATTGGCTTAATGTCAAATCGCTCAACCCACTCAATATCGTCCATATCACCAAAAGTACAGAGATAAACTGCCCCAGAGCCAAATTCAGGGTCAACGGATTCATTGGCAACAATCTCCACTTCCCTGTTGAAGAAAGGAACAGTTGCCTTTTCACCGATGAATTTTTTGTATCTCTTGTCTTCTGGATGGACAAAAACCATAACACAAGCAGGCATTAACTCTGGCCTTGTGGTTGCAATTGTTATTGGCTCTCCTAGAGTGGTGTCAAATTTCATATAAACAAACTTTGACTGGATTTCCTTGTCCTTTAACTCAACTTGTGCAATTGCAGTCCTGCACTCAGGGCACCACATAAAGGGGGTTCTCTTTTTATATATCCTGCCTTGCTTGTAAAGGTCTAAAAATGATTTTTGGGAAATTTTTCTGCTGTGCTCGTTTATAGTTGTATAGTTTAAGGAATAATCGGCAGAGACACCAATATTTTTCCAGTCCTGGACATAATTTGGCCTTAGCTCTTCCTTAAGAGTTTTGAGACATAAGTTTATGAATTCCTGCCGGTCCATATCAACTGCGCGGACGCCTTTCATTCGCTCAATAAGTCGCTCGGTTGGAAGCCCGTTGTCATCGGTTCCAAAAGGATAGAATACATTGAAGCCCGCCATTCTCTTATATCGTGCCATAAAGTCCATTTGAGAATAAGAAAAAGCATGGCCAATGTGCATTTTTCCAGAAACTGTTGGTGGAGGGGTATCTATAGAATAAATTGGCTTCTCAGAGTTTCTTTCAAACTTGTAAATTTGTTCTTTTTCCCAATACTCAAGCCACTTCTTTTCAGCTTCTTTAGGGTTGTATCTTTTTGGGAGTTCCATAACCACAAAATAGATTTAAGTTATTTTAATATCTTTTGAATTGAGAAAGTTTTACGATTAGTATTCAATTCCAATCCTTGCCTGGATTCCTTTGTCATACGGATGCTTTTCTTTCCTTATTTCAGTCACATAGTCAGCAAGTTCAATGATTTCAGGAATTGGCTTGTGCCCGCCGGTTAAAATAAGCTCTGTGTTCTTACCCTTATTTTTAATTAGGTCGATGACTTCTTCAGTTTTTAGGACATTTAGCAAAACAGCGTATAAGATTTCATCTAAAATTACAACATCATAGTTTCCAGACAAAGCGTTTTTTGCAGATTCAACACCTTTAAGTGCTTCCGCCCGGTGCTTTTCTAAGTTTTCTTTAGTTACCCACTCATCAATTCCAAATTTTTCATAAGTAAAGTTTTGAAATTTTTTTATTGCTTTTACTTCCCCATACTCATTGTATTCTGGATGCCCCTTAACTCCGCCTTTCATAAATTGAATTAAGTGAACTTTAAATCCATGCCCAACTGCCCTTAAGCCAAGACCAACTGCAGAAGTAGTTTTCCCCTTTCCGTTTCCCCAAAGCACATGGACCAATCCAAAATTGTTTTCCATTTAACCAGAAGAGCAGTAAGAGAATCCACACTCAGGGCACTTTACACAGCCCTCAATAAACTGAAGTTTTGCTCCACATTCAGGACACTTGTCTCCTGCCTTTAGATTGTTATAGTCAGTTGTCATAGTTAGGAGCATCTTTCCCTTTTCTTTCTCCCGCTCTTTCATAAAGGACTCCCCGTATGCCGTCTTAACTACTAGTTTTTCCCCACTTTCAGATTTTTCCCCTTTCTTTTTTGGAGGAGCAACTAAAACCTGTCCTTTTATTGATTGGTCCCTGTAGACAGTTATGTCCTTGCATCCAAGGTCATACGCCAACAGGTAAGCTTTTCGCATATCCTCCACAGAAGCATCCGCAGGGAAATTAATTGTTTTGGATATTGAGGAGTCAACCCATTTTTGGAACGTTGCAAGTGCCTTTACATGGTCTTCTGGGGAAATATCCATTGCAGTTACAAAGATGTCTTTTATTCTTGGGGGTATGTAGTTTATATCCTGTACCCGCCCACCGTGCTCACTAACATCCCTAATTAGGCTGTCGTCATAAAGGCCCTCTGCTTTCATAACCTTTTCAAATACTGGGTCAATATAGTAAAAACTCCCAACTTTCACATGCTTTTCAAAAACTAAGCTAAACACTGGCTCAATCCCACTGCTTGTTCCCCCTATCATAGAGATACTTCCTGTTGGAGCAATGACAGTAGTATACGCATTTCTAAGCCCTTTTTCCATTATTGTCTTCGCAAGCTTATCCCAATCAAAGTGCGTGTGCTTTTTGTCCTCTGGCCCACTGATTGGAAGAATTCCCTTTGCAAATGAACTCTTTTTAAACAATGGGAATGGCCCCCTTTCTTGAGCTAACTCAATGGATTCAACCTTTGAATGATAATTGATAAATTCCATAAGCTTATTCATAAAGTCACGGCCTTTTTCTGAATTATAGGATAAGCCAAGATCAAACAAAAGATCGCCCACACCCATAACACCAAGGCCAACTTTCCTTGTTAACTTTGACATGTCCTCTATATCCTTAAGTGGGAATTTGTTGACATCCAAAACATTGTCAAGGAATTTTGTGGCAAGTTTTACTGTTTTTTCAAGAGCATCCCAATCATAGATTACTTTTCCATTTTTGTCCTCTTTTATAAATGCCCACACATTAATGCTCCCGAGATTACAGGACTCGTTTGGATAGAGCAACACCTCACCGCAAGGGTTTGTTGTGACAATTGGACCCAACGCATCAAGAGTAGGGTTGTACTTGTTTACCCGGTCATAAAATATAACACCGGGCTCTGCACTCTCCCATGCCTGGTAAACAATTTTGTCAAAAAGCAGTTTTGGATCTACGGTCCTAACAACTTTGCCAGTCCTTGGATTAATCAAAGGATATGGCTCACCCTTTTCATAGTATTTCCAGAAGTCCCCAAAGATTAAAACGGAGATATTGAAGTTTCTTAATGCTTTGTTTCCCTCTTTAGCAGTTATAAACTTTTCAATGTCTGGATGGTTTATGTTTAGGATACCCATATTTGCACCGCGGCGAATTCCGCCCTGCTTTATGACATCGGTCATTGTGTCAAAAAGGCGCATAAAACTAATCGGACCTGAGGCAATTCCTGAAGTTGTGCTAACATAATCGCCCTCATATCTAAGTTTTGAGAAGTTATAGCCCATACCACCGCCGGCCTTGAAGACAAGAGCGGTTTTCTTTAGGGTTTCCATTATGTCTTCAAGAGAGTCCTTTACATCTAAAACAAAACAAGCAGAGCCCATACCAAGAGGATTTCCAAAGTTTGCAATTGCAGGGGTATTTGGCAAGAACTTTCTGCCAACCATCAAGTTGAAGTACTCTTCAACATTTTTCTCGTAAGAATCAAATTCTCCACTCTTGAGTATATCAAGGAATTTTTTCCAAGAAACTTTGATATGCCCTTTGTTGTTGAATTTTGTATATGCAACTTTCAATCGCTCAAGATGGTATCTATTAAATTTGTATTTTCCAATCCCATACTTAAACTCGTCTTTTGCATAATCCATAGAGCCGTCTTGTTTCGGCTTTTCTTTTCCAGACTTTGAAAAAACACGTTTGTCATACAAAATATCAGGAATTGTAACATTTAAGGCAACCCTAGTAAAAAGCTCCTTTGGGGTTTCAATTAGTTTTCCAGTTTCGTCTTTTCTCAAATATCTTGCCTTTAAAACACGAAGGGCATTTAAATCAAATTGCTTGTCAACCTCATCCACATAATCCTTTTCCAGGATTTGCATTTTCTCCTGCCTAATCTCTGCGCGCCATTGCCTGTAAAGGATATATGCTTTTGCAGTGCGGGCATGCCCATCCTCAATTAAAACTTTTTCAACAGCATCTTGAACCTGCTCAACTGTTGGGATGTTTCCATCAAACCTTTTTTCTAAAAGTTTAATGACCTCTTCAGTTAATTTTCTTGGAAGTTCTCTATCTTTGCCACCAATTGATTCAGCGGCTTTCCAAATAGCATTTGCAATTTTATCTGGGTCAAAGGGAACAACCCGTCCATCACGCTTTTTAATTTTTTTTATACTTGACTTAAATTGAAATTTAGACATATACCCACCCTCTCAATAAATTCTAGTGGTGATAACTTTTTAGGATATTTATAGTTTTCTCTACAAGGCGCAGAATGTTGGTTTTAATAACTTGGACAAGTTTCATTTAAAAACAAAAACTATTTAAGGAAAAATACTTTAAAGGGAGATATGCCAAAAAAACAGCCACCAATTAAAATAGTAGTACTTGATGTTCTTAAACCGCACAAGCCGGACATTGTAGAATTCGGGCAAACAATTTGTGCTGATAAAACAGTTACAAGCGCAAACATAACTGTTTATGCAATGGATGAAAAGACAGAGTCACTGAAAATAATTTTAGAAGGGACCAATATTGACTTTGAGGCCGTTAAAAATTTAATTGAAGAACATGGGGCGGTTATCCACAGCGTAGACAAAGTTGTTGTTGGCAAGAAAGAAATAATCCCAGTTCCACCAATGCCAGTAGAAGCAACACAGATGTAGTAGATGAAAAAGATCCGAGAATTCTTTAAAATTGCAAAAGGCCATGAAATTGTAAGAAGATATGTTATAATAACATCTTTTGATGCAGCCCTCACAATTTTAGGTATAGTTATGGCAAGTTTTTTTGCAGGAATTTCAGACCCATTTCATATTATCTTGCCAAGCTTTGGGGCAATCGTTGCACTGATGGTTTCAGGCTTTTGGGGGGCATACACTGCAGAAACAACTGAAACAAAAAGATCAATTAAATCCCTTGAAGCACACCTAATGAAAAAACTTAGTGGAACAAAATTCTTTGAAAAAGAGTACCAGATTGTCCTTATTGCTGCCATAGTTAACAGCATCATGCCAGTTATTGTTGCGATATTGGTATTATTCCCATTTTTCTTAGTAATGACGCATGAAATGGAGATAATATCTGCATATTATGCATCCTTTGGGCTAATGGGCGCGATATTATTCAATTTGGGAATATTCTCTGGAAGAGTTTCAGAGGAAAGCGAATTAAAAGCAGGAATTAAAATGCTTTTGGCAGGGATTATAATTGGGGTGATATTTTACTTCCTTGCCATTGCGGGACTTTTATAAAAAGATATAAACAGGAGAGCATAAAAATCCTTTACAATGATAAATAATGTTCTTACACTAATTGGGGGGATAATTTTATTAGTTTTAAGTGGAGAAGTGACGATAAGAAGTGCGCAGAGGATTGCATCCAAATTAGGGATTTCAGAAACATTTATTGGGCTAACAATTCTTTCAATTGGCACGAGCCTTGCAGAGCTTGGGACCCATTTAGTTTCAAGTTTCAAGATTCTCCACGGGGACAATGTGTCAGGGATCGCAGTTGGCACAAACATTGGCTCAAACATTGTTCAGATCACTGCGATTCTTGGAATTGTCGCACTTTTTATGAAAATTTATGCAAGCAAGAAGTTCTTAAAGAGAGATTACAT
>JALTGF010000003.1 GCA_027077325.1 archaeon | reverse complement strand
TTGCTATGAAACCTAAAGTAGTTTCTTTGCTTTCAGGCGGAATTGACAGCCCGGTAGCTTCTTACTTAATGATGAAGCAGGGCTGCGAAGTAATTCTTGTGCACTTTTACAATTACACAAAAGATGCTTACAATGTCAAGTACAAGCTTTTAAAACTTCAGGAAGTTCTCGGGGCGCACCAGGAGAAGACAAAGCTTTACTTAGTTCCATTTTTAAGTTTCCAGCGGGTTCTTCTGAGTTTTATCCCGCCCAAATTGCGTATGATCTCTTACAGACGAATGATGCTAAAAATTGCCGAGGAAATTCTAAAGAAAGAAAAGGCAAAGGCATTTGTCACTGGCGATTCGCTCGGGCAGGTTGCTTCTCAAACCTTGGACAATCTTGCAGTTATTTATGAAGCAACTAAGTATCCAATCTTAACTCCCTTGCTTGGATTTGACAAGGAAGACACTGTAAAGATTGCAAAGGAAATTGGCACTTATCCAATTTCAATAGAGCCGTACCAGGATTCTTGTACTTTTCTAGTTCCGCCCCATCCAGAAACCCACGCAAAGCTTGAAAAAGTTAAAGAGCTTGAAAGGCCAATCCCCGCAAATGGGCTTATAAAAAGCGCCATTAAAGAAGCGGAAGTGATTGAAAAATAATCCTCAGTAAGGGTTTTTCTCATACCTCAGTTCAATTACTTGTCCAGGTTGTACTGGATAACTGTTGATATCTTTAAAGGTCAAAACTCCGTTTACATAAAAAACCCATAGGTATGCCCCGTTTTGTAGCTTTGTGGTCCCGTTTGCAGACACTCCCGTCACCACTTCGCCAGTTTGTGATTGGGCAGTTGTTAAGTTTGCAATCTCTCTAAAAGCATCTTCTGCGGTCATATCCTTTCTTACTTGCACAATCTTATTAACCCGGGTGTAGTTCCCAAAATCAATTGAAACCTTAAGATCCCCCATTGTCTGTGGCGCTGCGCTTCTCCGGCCGGCAAACATCCCAAAACTGCTTAGAGCCATTATAAGTATAAGTAACCCTATGCAAAACTGGTCAGTGGCAATCCTGTACTTCCCAATTTTTATTGTCTTCTTCTTTCGGTCAATTTTTTCTGCTTTTTTCTTTTTTGCCATTTAAGGTTTTATTCTCCTTGCTTCGTAATACGTCAAATCCCCTTCGTTATCAACGCCCGCCTTCTCGCGGGCGAGGAGATGTCCCGCACAAGTACTTGCGATGTGGGACTTAAGCATTAAGGTTTAATTCTCCTTGCTTCGTAATATGTCAAATCCCCTTCGTTATCAACAACTGCAATCCAAACCCTTTTCTTCACCGAGTGGCCGAGCCGTATAATCCTTGAAAGCTCTGTCATTGTCAAGTTATAGTATTCAGGAACGCAATGAACCATATATGTGGAGTGCGCCTCTCCTGGGACATCCCCGCGCTTGTAAATCCGGAAGTGCGCGCCAAACTTAAATCCTGTCTTCACGATATAGCCGCGCTCCCTCAGGTCTTCATAGGTTATATATTGTATAAACGTAAAAGGGTCAAGCTCCTTCGCCTTTTCCAGGAGTTTTTCAAAATCAACTTTCTTCCTGCCTTCCTTAACAGCAAGCCGCCCCTTCTTAATTAGGTAAAGCGCCTCAATAAGGGCCAAGCTAAGTTTCCCGCCTTTCAGCATGTCCCCAAAGTAACCCTTTTGGTATATTGAGTTTGCCTCTTTCTCGTTTGAAACCAGGACATTTGCCCCTACAAGTTTTCCCTTTGCAATAATTTTTCCTGCCATATTATTACTTAATCTCTTTACTCTTAAAAACTTAG
>JALTGF010000002.1 GCA_027077325.1 archaeon | reverse complement strand
TTGGGAAAAAATCAAAACTTTACGAAGCACTTGAGAATATAAAAAATGGAAAGGAAGTTGAATCAAATGTTCTTGACACATTGAGAAAGAGAGGTCTTGTTAACTTAGATCACAAAACTGAGTACTTTCTTGAGTTAAAAACTAATGTTTCCGAGAATCTTTTAAAGGAAGAAAAAGTCGTGCATCAATTAACCCACGAGATGCTTAAAACTGGGAGCTGGAGAAAGGTTAAGTTTAGAAAGTATGACTTGGAAGCTCCTGTTCAGCCGTATTATGGAGGGAGGTTACATCCACTAACTATTGCAAAAAACAAAATTAGAAAGATTTTCTTTGAACTTGGATTTGAGGAAAGGGAAGGACCATTAGTTGAGTCAAGTTTTTGGAATTTTGATGCGCTTTTCCAGCCACAGGACCATCCGGCCCGTGACTTGGCAGACACTTTTTACTTGGAAGTTCCAAAAACAGCAAAACTCCCAGATAAAAAAATTGTAGGAAGCATAAAAGAAGCACACGAGCATGGAATTGCAGAGTCAAAAGGGTGGCAGTATAAATGGGACGAGGAACTTGCAAAAAAACCAATACTAAGAACGCACACAACAGCAGTTACGTGTAGGTCTTTGTTTAGCATAGAACCACCTGCAAAAGTTTTCTGTATAGGCAGAACATTTAGAAATGAAACCGTTGACTTTAAACACTTGCCCGAATTCACGCAAATTGACGGGATAGTCGCAGATGAAAATGTAACTTTCAAGGATTTGCTTGGCTATTTAAAAGAATTTTTCTGGAGACTTGGTTTTGAGAAAATTAGATTCAGGCCAGCATACTTCCCATACACGGAGATGTCCGTTGAGCCGGAAGTTTACTTAGAGGACCGTGACGAGTGGATTGAGCTTGGCGGCTCTGGAATTTTCAGGCCAGAGGTTACAGAGCCACTTGGCATTAATGTTCCTGTGCTTGCATGGGGGCTTAGCTTAGAAAGGCCGATTATGCTAAAACTGGGGCTTGAGGATATAAGAAGCTTCTACTATAAGAATGACCTTAAATGGTTAAGGGAGGTTCCAAGAATATGATTGAGAGATGGGCTTTGCTTGCAATTGGGGCAATGATTTCAGTTGCATTAGCCCAGATTTTAATTAAAGCAGTTGTGAAAGAAATTGATTATGGGACTGCGGTTATTGTAATGCATCTGGCTGCACTTGCCACAGTTGTTGCCATATTTGGAATCGGAAAAATGAACGGGCTTCAAGTAACATACACAACGAGAAGCATTTATTATATAGCATTATCAGGCATTTTGATAGGAATTGTTAATTTGTTCATTTTCATTGCTTTCATAGGGGGACCCGTAAGCAGGGTAAGCCCAATAGTAGGATTAGCACCTGCAATCCTCGTATTTGCAGGGTATTTTATGTTTAATGAAACAATAACACTTAAAACAGGAGTTGGAGTGATACTTGCAATATCAGCAATTATGCTCTTAAGCACTTAAAATGGCAATTGTAAATTTCAACAGAAAAGACCTGGAATCATTGATTGGAGAAAAAATTGGCGAGAAGAAATACAGAGAGATACTCCCAATGTTAGGCACACCTTTAGAGTCCATCTCTGAAGAAGAGGTATCTTTCGAGATTTTCCCAAACAGACCTGACTTGCTTTCAGTTGAAGGGTTTGCGCGGGCTGTCCAGGGATTTTTAGGATTGAAAAGCGGACTTCAGAAATACAATGTTAGAAAATCAAATTATCAAGTAAAAATCGACAGAAGCCTTCAAGGAATAAGAGGATGTGCCGCTTTTGCAGTTATCA
>JALTGF010000001.1 GCA_027077325.1 archaeon | reverse complement strand
TTAGGAAAGGCACAAACGAAGCAACAAAGGCAATAGAACGAGGCAAAGCTCTTTTAGTTGCCATTGCACAAGATGTTTCTCCGCCTGAAATTGTTGCACATCTTCCTATACTCTGCGAAGAGAAAAACATTCCTTATGTTTTTGTTTCAAAGAGGGAAGAGCTAGGCAAAGCAGCCGGGTTGGTTGTTCCAACTGCCGCAGCTGCAATAGTTGATGCTGGCGAAGCTAAAAAAACATTGGCTGATGTAATAGAAAAACTGAAAGCGCTTAGTGGAAAACCAGCCGCTAAACCAGAAGCCAAGGCAGAAAAGCCAGAAAGCCCTAAACCTGCTGCGGAAAAGGAAAAACCAAAAGAAGAAAAGAAATCTGAAGAACCTAGCAAGTCAAGTCAAACTAAATAATTGTAATTAAATGGAACAACAATATAAATCTGACATAGGAACACCTGCAAAAGTAGTTGAAGTTATTCGAAGGACTGGCGCTACTGGAGAGATTACTCAGGTAAAATGTGAGGTAATGGATGGTCGGGACAAAGGCCGCATTTTAAGGAGAAATGTCAAAGGCCCAATACGAGTTGGTGATATCCTAATGTTAAAGCAAACTTTCACTGAAGCAAGTGAAATCAGGCATGCTTGAGGTTTAAACTATGGAAATATGTAGCTTTTGTGGTGGAGTAATAGAAAGAGGAACTGGGAAAACAGTTGTCCTTAAAGATGGCTCTATTTTACATTTTTGCTCAAATAAGTGTGAAAAAAATTATCTGAAACTAAAAAGAAATCCTATAAAAGTAAAGTGGACCTTAAAATATAAACAGTTCAAGGGCAAAAAAGTTACCGAGGCAACTCCAAAAGTTGTCAAGGAAAAAAATGAAAAACCAAAAGCCACAGGAGAATGAAATGGCTGAGAGAACATTTGTTATGATAAAACCAGACGCGGTAAAGAAAAACCTGATTGGGGCAATTGTCAAAAGAATTGAGGACTCTGGTTTAAAACTAGTTGCTGCCAAATTAATTAACATAAAAGAATCTCAAGCGAGGAAGCTTTATGAAGAGCATGAGGGAAAAGAATTTTATGAGGGCTTGGTTGAATTTGCACTTTCAGGTCCTGCTTTTCCAATGGTTGTCCAGGGAAATGATGCAGTTAAAAGGATAAGGAACTTAATTGGAGCAACAAACCCAAAGAAAGCAGAGCCAGGAACAATTAGGTATGATTTTGGAAGAGACCAAGAGCTTCCAGCAAATATAATCCATGCTTCTGACTCAACAACAAGCGCAGCTCGTGAAATTCCAATATTTTTTAGAAAAGAAGAGCTTGTTAGATTTTAATGACCAAAATGGACTGGGGAATGAAAAACCGGTTGTCTAGAATTATTAGCCCTAAAACAGGGCATACTGTAATGCTTGCAGTTGACCATGGCTATTTTTTAGGACCAACCACTGGCCTGGAGCAGCCTTGGAAAACAATCAAACCCATACTTCCTCACGCAGATTGCTTGATGCTAACTCGGGGCGTTTTGAGAAATTCTGTTCCTCCGGAGATAGACAAGCCAATAATTTTGCGCGTTTCAGGGGGGGCAAGCATTGTTGGGCCTGAACTTTTACACGAAGGAATTGCCACTTCAATTGAAGATGCCATACGGCTAAACGCGGCGGCAGTTGCCTTTTCAATTATGGTTGGCGCTCCCTATGAGCGTGACACAATCCTTGGGCTTACACAAGTGGTTGACGAGTGTCAAAGATATGGAATTCCTGTTCTTGCTGTAACGGCTGTTGGGAAAGAAATGAAGCGGGATGCAAGGTATCTTGCACTTGCCACAAGGATTGCCGCCGAGTTTGGGGCTTCTGTTGTAAAAACTTACTATTGTGAAAACTTTGAAAAAGTTGTAGATGGCTCTCCTGTTCCAGTTGTAATTGCTGGTGGGAAGAAAATCCCTGAGAAAGATGCCTTAGAAATGGCTTACAATGCAATTGAAGCCGGAGCAATTGGCGTTGACATGGGCCGAAATATCTTCCAAAGTGAAAATCCAGTTGCGATGATTAAGGCAGTTAGGGAAATTGTTCACAATGGGGCAAATGCAAAAGAAGCATTTGAGCTTTACAATAGTTTAAAGTCAAAATAGCTGTTTTCTATTTATAATAAACAAAATGAAAGTAGCAATGTATTACAACAATAATGACATTAGAATTGAGGAAATGCCCATTCCGGAGATTAATGACGACGAGCTTCTTGTAAAAGTCAAGGCGTGCGGAATTTGCGGTTCGGACGTTATGGAATGGTACAGGATTAAAACCGCGCCGCGTGTTCTCGGGCACGAGGTCACGGGTGAAGTTGTTAAAGTTGGAAAAAATGTCACAAAATTTAAGGAAATGGACAGGGTTTTTGTAACCCATCACGTGCCATGCGGAAAGTGCAGATATTGCAGGGCGGGGCAGGAAACTGTTTGTGAAACTTTAAGGACGACAAACTTTTATCCTGGTGGATATTCTCAATTTTTGAAAGTTCCAAAAATAAATGTTGAAAAAGGAACTCTGCTCTTGCCAGATGAAATCTCATTTGAGGAAGGAACTTTCATAGAGCCGCTTGGCTGTGTTGTCCGCGGGCAGAGAATTGCAAAAGTCGGCCCAGAGCAAACTGTTCTTGTTCTCGGGAGTGGGCTTTCTGGGTTGCTCCACATACAGTTGGCAAAGGCTTTAGGAGCTGAAAAAGTAATTGCAACTGACATAACGCAATATAGGTTAGACGCTGCAAAAAAATTTGGGGCAGATGAAGTAATTGACGCGCGGGAAAATGTCCCTGAAAAGGTAAAAGAATTAAATGATGGGCGGCTTGCAGACCGCATAATTGTTTCAACTGGCGCACTGCCAGCAATAAATCAAGCATTGCATTCCATTGACCGTGGTGGAACGATTTTGTTTTTTGCTCCAACAAGTCCTGGGACTGAGGTAAAAATTCCATTTAATGATCTTTGGAAAAATTGCAACACCTTGACAACTACTTACGCAGCCGCGCGCAGGGATTTGGAAGAGGCGCTTTCGTTAATTAAAGAAAGGAAAGTGAATGTAAAAGATATGATTACCCACCGGTTGCCGCTTGAAAAAACTCAGGAAGGGTTTAATCTTGTTGCTGAAGCAAAAGATTCTATAAAAGTCGTGATTGAGCCGTAATATTTATATATAAGTTTATATATACAATTATATATCTGTATATACAATGAAACAAAAGCAAGAAGTTCTACACTATCCAAATCTGAAAACAGTTCTTATGGTAGAGAATGTCCTTAAAAATGCCAACAGTTTATTATCCAGAGAAGAGTTAAAATCTCGCCTCCCAAAACAAATAATGCATCAAACCCTTAATGTTATCCTTGAATATCTAGAAAACAGTGGGAAAATCATAGATGGGCGAAAAGGAATTTTGTGGATTTATAATCAAAATCCTAAACTGGAGAAAGCAATTGCTTCAGGAAAGGAACTCTAATTAACCAACTGCAGTTAAATAAAGCTTATAAATTACGGTTGCGCTTGCAATTCTATGCAACCTAAACTATTTAAAGGAAAGCCAGTTAGGGTAGTAATCACTGGCAGGGCGCTTGAATCCTTTGAAGAATTAAATAAAATAACTCAAGACGAAACAGTGAAAGGCATTACAAACAGTGAATATCAAACTCTATTTAATTCCATAAAAGAAAAAATTGATTTTCTGAAAGAGAACCCGCAGTATGGAACGCACATCTCTAAGAATAAAATCCCAAAGGAATATGTGAACTTATATGGTGTTACCAATTTATGGAAATTAAATCTGTCAGGCGCATGGAGAATGATCTACACCATTAGAGGAACCAAAATCGAAATAGTTTCTCTAATACTTGATATATTAAATCACAAGAACTATAGCAAAAAGTTTGGCTACCGTAAACATACTTAAATCAAATGCATAATACTTGTTTTTTAGATGTGTTAAAACATTGTTAATCATTTGTTAATAATCTGTTAACTTAATGTGTTCTATTTGTAACAATAAAGTATTTAAATAGATAATCTATATGTAACTACTAAGTAACAAAACATATTCCTCTACCGTTACATTTATATATACAGAAATGTAACAAGTTCGTGACATGTCAACACAAGATGAACTTGTTAAGGAAATAGAGGAATACATAAAACGCAGCCCACAAGGTGTTTCAATACAAGATGTAGCGAGGGAATTTGGCATAACAAGGTACAGGGCTAACGGCATATTAGGGATCCTAATTGGGTCCGGAAAGGTTGGCGTTCAAAAAATAGGGCCAGTCATGGTCCATTACTGGAAAGGAGGTGAATAAATGGCGGCAGGAGCCGTTGTATCAACGCTCTCAGGTGCAATAAATCAAGCAATAGTCTTACCTATAGTCAATAGTTTTTGGCCGATTGTTATCTCTGCAATTCTCCTAGTAGTCGGTTATGTTCTCGGAAAGCTAATCGGCGCTGGGGTCAAAGAATTACTGGTACGTTTCAAGATAGATGCAAATGTTCCCATAAAGAAAGAAGAACTACGTCTCAGTTCCATATTCTCTGAAGTTACTAAGTGGGTAATCTATCTATTGTTCATCAGCCAAGCAGCAGCAGTTCTTGATATAACCATCGTTGCAACAGCAATAGCAGCGCTTGTAGAATTCTTGCCAAGAGTTCTTGCATCAATAATAATAATTGCAGTTGGTTATGTCATTGCAAAATACACAGAGGACTTTGTAAGACAGTCACGGTTTTCCTATTCAGGTCTAATGTCAAAGGTCTTTTTCTTCTTTGTAGTGTACCTATCTATTGCAATTGGATTAAACGCATTGAATACTCCACAGTATGTCCTAATTGACCCAACTTTGATAAACAACATACTATTGATAATAGTTGGTTCAGTAGGTCTTGGCTTTGCAATTGCAATGGGTCTTGGTTTCAAAGATATGTTCCAGGATGTTGCAGATGAAGTTGGAAAGCAGATGGTAAAGAGCCTGAAAAAAGCAAAGAAATAGGGTGTTGAGCAAAAACCTCAATTAATAAAATTGCCTGTCGAGTGGTGTCATCTAATTCTAAAGATGCCATTCTCCCACCTCCCGACAAAGGACAAGTTCCTTTGTTAAACCGCTTGGCAGGCAACCACTTTTTTTATTTTTAATCATAAGGACTAAACAATAATATATTTAAAATAAAAAGTTCTCAAATACCTAATACTCGCCTCGATAGCTCACAGCCTTATCAGGCTGGCGGGATAATCCTGTACAAGAACTTGCAATGCAGGGTATAGTATGACAAAACAAATGCCTCGATAGCTCAGTTGGTAGAGCGCGTCCTTGGTAACAGCTTTCTTTGAAAAGAAAGTTGTCCGAAAAGGACGAGGTCCCGAGTTCAACTCTCGGCCGAGGCTCCATTAAAAATCAAAATTAAACTCTCTTGTACCAGGTTCCGCATCTTGGGCACTTTGCAAATATCCCCTCCCCAATTCTCTCAAACTTTAATAATGATTTATCTTTTGGGCAGAAAAATCCATCCACTGGAACTGCTTCTTTTTCAAGTTTTTCATATAATTTTCTTTCCCTGTTTTGATCTTTTTCTTTTCTTCTCTTGCTCTTTATAGGTCTACCTGGTCTTTTCCTAGATCTGCTTTTCACTTCACTCC